>NZ_JBHTLK010000296.1:0-7251 GCF_042678885.1 Saccharothrix hoggarensis | reverse complement strand
GCGCGGCCGTCACGAGTGGTCCGGCCCATTCACGGGCCGCGCCGGCCAGCGCCCTCGCCGTGGACGGGTCCACCGACGCGGGCAGCGCCAGGCCGCCTTCCGGCCGGGCGGGGCCGGCGTCCTGCCACGCGGTCACGTCGGCCAGCCACGCCCGCCCGACCTCGGCAAGCTCCTGCGCCTCCTGGTTGCGCAACGCCGCCGCCTCGGTCGCCGCGTGCTGCGCGTCGCGCGCGGTCTGCCGGAGCGCGTCCACCTGCCGCTGCACGGTGTCCAGCTCGGCCGCCCGCGCGGCCAGGGCCATCGCCAACGCCCCGCGCTGCCGCGCCGCCGACGCGATCTCCGTCGCCCGCGCCACCGCCGGCTCCAACGCCAGCTCGTCCACCGCCGGAGGCACGCGGCGTTCGATGGGGAGCGGTTCGGCTTCCGGGTCGGGCTTGGCCCGCACGGACTCCGTCCGCACCGCTGCGTCCAAAGTGGACACGCGCGGGACGTCCGGGACCGACAACGCCGACAGGCCTGCCGCGCGCAGGTGCTGACGCAGCGGCTCGACCAGCTCCTCCGCCGACCCGAGGTCGTCGGCCAGCCGGCGCAGCAGCCGCAGCACGCCGTCGACCGCGCCGTCCTCCTGCAACCGCTGCTTGTTCGCCATGTCGAGCGCCGCCACCGCCGACGAGCGCTTCTCCGCCACCAGCTTCTCGCGCGTCTGCAAGTCCTGCAGGTCGCGGAACGCGGGCAGCTCCTTCAACGCGCCGATGGTCTCCTCGGCCTGCTGCTCACCGGCCTCCAACGACGCCAGCGACTGCTCCGCCGCCGCACGGGCCGCCAACGTCGACTCCAACGACGCCGACAACCGGGCCGACGCCCGCTCCAGCTTGCGGACCCCGTCCTCCGCCGCGCCCAACCGCTCGGCCGCCGCGCGCAGCCCGCCGAACGCGTAGTCCGAGTACGTCTTGAGGAACGTCCCCAGCGCCGCGTCCGCCGCCGACAGCCGGGTGATGTTCTCCCGGATCGACTCCAGGTCGTCGAACGACGTCGCCAGCTGCTCGACCATCGCCTGGTCGAGCGGCGGCAGCGCGTCGGACAGGATCTGCTCCAGCTGCCCTTCGAGCACCTTCAGGCCGACGTCGGGGTTGCGCAGCGTCCGCTGGAGGTGCAGCAGGTCGCCGTACCGGGGCGCGGGCACGCCGTACACGGTCTCCGCCACGCGGGCCCGGAACGCGGCCTCCTCCAGGACGCAGTCGGCGCCGATCAGGTCACGCAGCTGCGCCGGGCCCAGCGGCGTGCGGTCCGCGCCCACCAACGCCAGGCCGTCGCCCACCCGGGCGGACGTGATGAACCGCCACGAGTCGGTGATCGCCTGCGACGTCTTGGACGCCTTCACGCCCAACCCGCAGGTCAGGTACTCGCCGTCACGCGCCAGCTCCACCCACGCGTACCCGATGCGGTTGGGCCCGCCGTCGTAGTCGTCGAGCATGAGCCGGCGCAGCGACACCGTGTCGAAGCCCTTGGAGCCGACCTGCCGCAGGTCGCCGTCGAGGCACAGCGGCAGCAGCAGCTCCAGCGTGCGCGACTTGCCGGACCCGTTGGTGCCCTGGAAGATCGCGCGCCCACCGGAGAAGTCGAACGTCTGCTCGGTGTACTGCCAGATGTTGACGATGCCGCCCCTGTGCAGCCGCCACCTGTTCACGCGCTCTCCTCATCGAACAACGACCAGCTCGGCACCTCGGGCACGACCGCCACCGGTTCGACCTCGCGCTCCGGGTCGCCGTCGGGTTCCGGCACCCAGCGGTGGGCGGCGGCGTTGAGCAGCCAGCCGTCCTCGGACGGCACCGCCAACCCCATGCGCCGCAGCAGTTCCAGCACTTCGTCGGCCAGCCGGTCCAGGTCTTCGGTGAACTGCTTGGACCACGCGTTCGGGTAGTCCTCCACCAACCGCCCGCACACCGACCGCACCTCCTCCCGGGCGACGGCGTGCCGCCCGTCGGAGGGACGCGGCTCCGACGACAGCAGGTCCGGCAGCGCCAGCAACGCGATCCGCGCCACGGTGGACGTGCCGGGGAAGTACAGGTCGGTCAGGTAGTCCTCGGGGTCGGCCGCCAGCACGCCCTCGACGCGGCACTCGGTGTGCAGGCCGAAGCACGTCTCCAGCAGCGCGGTCTCCTTGCGCTGGTTGCGCCGCAACCAGTCCGCCTGCTCGGGCGGCAGGTCCGCGTACAGCACCACGGGGTTCTCCACCAGCTTGCGCCGCACGGCGTGCTCGACGCCGCGGGGGCCGGGCCGGGCGGCCAGCTCCACCAACCGCTCCGGCGTCGACGCCTCGGCCACCGGCCCGGTGAGCAGCTGCCCGAGCAGGTCCGTGTCCACGGTGATCAGCGCCTCGGCGTGCACGTCGACCGTGCCCTCGGTCTCGTGCAGCACGCCCAGCGACACCAGGTGGCGCAGCGCCGCCGTCAACGCCCGCCGGTCGGCCACGTCGTCCACGACCGCGATCCCGGCCTCCACCGCGGCCGCGCGGATGTCGGACACCAGCCGGGACAGCAAGGCCTGCCTCCCGGTCCCCGTCAGCACCGCCATGGTCAGCGCCACGTACGCGTACCCGCGCGGCGACATGCCGAGCACGCCGCGCGAGTCGTCGTGGCCGGGCCCGGACTTGTAGAGCCGCGCGAACCGCCGTTCCACCACCAGCCGGTAGCCGAGCGCGCGGGCGAACAGGTCCTGCAACGCGGCCCGGTGCCGGTAGACCAGGGTGAGCAGCTCGCCGTCCGGCCCGTCGGCGCGCAGCAGCGGCCGCCGCAGCAGCGTGCGGGCGCAGCGCACCACGTTCGCCGCGTCGATCTCGGAGAGGTCGTCGAACATCAGTCGAGCACCAACGTCGAGTCGTGCAGGGTCAACGTGCCCGCGGCGGACCGGATGCGCGTCGCCTGGCCGGCGGCGTGCGCGACGGTCACCCGCAGCCCGCGCACCGGGTCCGTCGCCGAGCCGGGGTCGGCCGCCGTGTCGCGCTGCGCCATCGCCAACGTCAGCAGTTCGCACAGCACCCCGAGCGCCTCGCCGGACAACGTGGTCTCGGCCAGCCGGGGCGCGGCCGCCGCCAGTTCCGCGACCGACGCCGCCCGGCGCTCGTCGGCCTCGCGCGCCTCGGCCAGGAGCGACTGCTCGGTCATCGGGTCGTCGAGGATGCGGGACGTCCGCCCGCGCGCGCCGCGGTCGCCCCGGCTGCGCACGCTCACCGTCACGTCCACCACCGGGCCGTCCCGCCACGGCGTGCGCTCGTTGTCCCGGTCGTGCTCCGGCGCGGGCGACACGTGCCGGGCCGCGTACAGCCCGAACGCCGCCGCGTACAGCTCGTGCGCCCGTGCCCGCGACCCCGAGTCGAACCAGCCTGCCAGCTTCAGCAGCTCGGCCCGGCGGCTCGGCAGCAGCCCGCCGCCCGACGTGGCCCGCTTCACGCTCGCCAGCAGCGACCCGATGGCCCGCGCGGTCGCCTCGCGCAGCGCCGTCACCTGGCTCGGCCGGCCGGGCCGGTCCACGAACCAGTCGGTCAGCTCCTGCCAGTCCTCCGCCGACCGGCCGCGGGCCCGTTCGACCTGGTCGCCCAGGTCGGCCCGGCCCAGCAGGCGCAGCAGCTCGGACCGCGCCGCGTTGACGCGCGCCAGGGCGTCGGCGATGGCCGGGGTGTGCCGCAGCACGTCCTCCACGACCATCTGGATGTACTCGACCAGCAGGTTCCGGAACCCGGAGATCTCGTCGGGCGCCAGGTGGTGCCGGGTCACGACCTGACCCAGGTACGCGTAGAAGTCGCGCACGGTCGCGGCCAGCTCGGCGTGCTGGAGGAACAGCGTGGTGACCTGCTCGGCCAGCACCTCGCGGGTGCGCGGCGCGCCGCTGATCAACGCCTCCGACAGCGACCGCCCCAGCCGGTCGAGGCCCCGTTCGACGGCGGGCAGCAGCTCGCGCGACACCTCCCGCGCGCCCTCCGGCACCCGCAGCAGCTCGTCCACGTCCCGCTGCACGCGGACCGCGAGCTTGCTCACCTGGTAGCGCACGCTGCCGTGCTGGAACTCGGCGATGCTGGACGCGACGACCTCGCGCCTGCCCTGCACCAGGTTGCCCCACTCGACGAGCTGCCGCAGCCGGTTGAGCACGTTCTCGATGCGCGACTCGCCCGGCTCGACCCGGCCCTCGCGCTCGGCGCCCGCCAGCGCGCCCGCGACCTCGCCCGCGGACAGGTCGGCGAGCAGCGTGGACGTGAACAGCCGCATGATCGCCAGGTAGGTGCGCTGGTGGTCGCGCGCGTCCAGGTACGCGTAGAGCTTGAGGCGGCCGGCTGGTTCCACGGTGGGCCACCCTAATGCGGCGGTCCGACACCTGCGGGCTACCGTGCCGGTGTGAGTCTGGGGCGCGCGGTGGGGTTGGTGCTGGGCGTGGCCGCTGACGCGGTGCTCGGCGACCCCAAGAGGTATCACCCGGTAGCGGGATTCGGTCGGGCCGCCGCGGCGCTGGAGCGCCGGCTGTACCGCGACCACCGCCCCGCCGGCGCGGCGCACACCGCGGTCCTGGTCGGCGGCACGGTCCTCGCGGGTGTCGCGGTGGAACGGCTCGGCCGGCGCAGCCCGGTGGTGCAGGCCCTGACGACGGCCGCGGCGACGTGGGTGGTGCTCGGCGGGTCGTCCCTGGCCGACGAGGGCACCGCGATGGGCCGCGAGCTGGACGGCGGCGACCTCGACGCGGCGCGCAATCGTTTGCCCAACCTGTGCGGGCGCGAGCCGAGGACGCTCGACACGCTCGGCCTGGCGAAGGCGACCGTGGAGTCCGTGGCGGAGAACACGTCCGACGCCGTCGTCGCCCCGCTGTTCTGGGGCGCGGTCGCGGGCGTGCCCGGGCTGCTCGGCTACCGCGCGGTGAACACGCTGGACGCCATGATCGGCCACCGCAACGAGCGCTACCGCCGGTTCGGCTGGGCCGCGGCCCGGCTGGACGACGTGGCGAACCTGCTGCCGTCACGGCTGGCGGCGCTGCTCACGACGGCCGGCGCGCCCGTCGTCGGCGGGTCGGCGGGCGAGGCGTGGAAGACGTGGCGGCGGGACGCGGCGGCGCACCCCAGCCCCAACGCGGGCCAGGCCGGGGCGGCGTTCGCGGGCGCGCTGGAGGTGCGGCTGGGCGGTCGCACGGTGTACGCGCACGGCGCGGAGGACCGGCCGGTGCTCGGGCACGGCCGCAACCCGGACGCGGGGCACGTGACGCGCGCCGTGGAGCTGTCGCGGGTGGTCGGCGCGTCGGCGGCGGCCGTGACCGCGGTCATCGCGCTGGTGCGGCCTCGTCTTCGGCGAGCTGTTCGGCGACGGACTTCCGCCTGACCTTGGTCCTGCCCTCGTCCTGCGCGCGCAGCGCGCCGCCGGGGCGGATCTCGCGGACGGTGAAGTACAGCCAGCCGCCGAGCGCCATCGCGCCGAACGCGATCCACTGCAGCGCGTAGGAGAAGAACGGTCCCGCGTCGAGCTTGGGCAGCGGCAGGGCCTCCTCGACGCCGGGCTGGCCCTCGGTGAGCTGGAAGTACCCCGGCCGGATGTCGAGGCCCGCGGCCTGCCCGACCACGGCCGAGTTCACCGAGTAGACCTGGCGGTGCCGGTCCTCCTGGAACGCGTCACGCGTGTCCGACTCGTCGCGCCGGACCAGCGCGGTGACGCTCACCTCGTCCGTCGGCACGGGCTTCAGGTCGGGCACCTTGATGCCGTTGACCGGCCGCACGTAACCCCGGTCGACCAGCACCACCGGGCCGTCGACCAGCCGGAACGGGGTCAGCACCTCGAACGCGGCCTCGCCCTGCACGGTCCGCAGCCGGGCCACCGCCTGCGCGTCGGGCAGGTAGCGGCCGGTGAGCGTGACGCGTCGCCACTCGACCTCGGCGTTGGGCCGGTCGAGCAGCGTGGCGACGGGCACGGGGTCGGTGCGGACGGACGAGGTGACCGCGTGGTTCTGCGCCTCGCGCTCCGCGTCGCGGCTGAACTGCCACGGCGCGAGCAGCGTGAAGCACGCGCCCGCGAACACCCAGACCGCCAGCGTCAACGCCAGCCAGCCGGGCTGCAACAGGAACTTCAACCGCACGTGACCACGGTAAGCCCTAGGCCGTTGTGACCTGCACCCGGTCGAAGCGGACGGTGAAGCCGGGGCCGGTCGGGGCGGCGGCCATCACCCCGGCCAGCACCTCCACCTCGGGCGGGAAGTACGCGAGCCGCAGCAGGGTGGTCGGCTCGGCGTCGCCCGCGCCGTACCGGACGGTCACCGCGTCGCCCTCGCGCGCCGCCGCGATCGTGACCCGCCCCACGGGACCGCCGGGCGCCACGGACCAGTCCGACAGCTCCCGCGTCACGACGGTGCTGACCTGGAACTCGTCGTCCACGAGCTCGACGCCCGCCTTGATCCAGTTGCGCTCGTCGATCCACAGCGCGATGCCGGCCTGGTCGTACTGGGCGGCGTAGTCGCCGGTGAACGAGGCGGAGACGGTGAAGTCGCCGGTCAGCGGCACGCCGAGGACGTGGCCGGAGCCGCGCACGTACCCGTAGTGGGTGGTGCGCCAGAAGTCGGTGTCCGGGTCGCTGGTGATGGTGAGCCCGTCCCGGTGGTCCCAGGAGCGGGGCTCGTTCAGCCACCGCCAGTCGTCGCGGTCGAACGCCTTGATCCCCATCCGGCCATCATGTCAACGATCGCGCGGCGGACAACGCCTGTTCCGCGTAACCGCGGCCGTACAGCACGGCGTGGACGAGCAGCGGGAACAGCTGGTGCAGCGGCACCCGGTCGCGCCACCCGTCGGCCAGCGGCGCGGCCTCGTCGTAGGCGGCGAGCACGCGGTCGAGGTGGGCGCAGCCGAACAGGGCGAGCATGGCCAGGTCGGACTCCCGGTGCCCGCCGTGCGCGGCCGGGTCGATCAGCCACGCCCGGCCGTCCGCGGCCCAGTGCACGTTGCCGTGCCACAGGTCGCCGTGCAGCCGGGCGGGCGGCTCCTCGGGCGCCTCCACCCGCACCCGTTCGACGGTCTGGGCCTCCGCGGCGGTCAACGCCCCCGCGTCCACGGCGAGGCGGGCGTAGTGGGCGATCCGGTGCTCGCGGAACCAGTCCGCCCACGTCCCGGACGGCACGTTGCGCATCGGCGCGAGCCCGATCGCCGCGTGCTCCGGCCCGCCGGGCGGGGGAGCGCCGAACGCGGGCCCGCCGGTCGCGTGCAGGGCGGCGAGGCGACGTCCGAACTCCTCG
>NZ_JBHTLK010000295.1:0-7273 GCF_042678885.1 Saccharothrix hoggarensis | reverse complement strand
TGCTCGTGCTGGGCACCATCCAGACGCTGATCTCGTTCGAGGGCACGCTGTCGTCGTGGTGGACGAAGATAGTCATCGGCGGGCTGCTGCTGGCGTTCATCGCGTTGCAGCGGGTCATCGTCCGGAAGACGTGATCAGGGCGGGCTCTCCCAGCCCGCCAGGAGGTCGGCCGCTTCCCGGGTGCGCGGGTGGTTCGCGCCCTGCACCCGGGACATCTCGGCCAGCACCTCGTTCAGCTCGGCGACGGCCTCTTCGCGCCGGCCCGCGCGGTGCAGCAGGTCGGCGCGCTGCTGCCTGATCCGGAGCACGCGCGGGTGGTCGGGGCCGAACACGGCCTCGACCACCCGGCGCAGGGCGGCCAGGTCCCCCACCGCCTCCGGGTCGCCCGCCACCCCGCGCCAGAACGCCGTGTTGGAGCGGTAGGTCAGCGTGGTCGGGTGGCCCGCGCCGAGGGCCGTCTCCGCCTCCGCCGTGCCGGCCTCGAACTCGGCGATCGCCTGGTCGAGGTCGCCCGCCACGGCACGCCAGTAGGCCAGGTTGTGCCGGGCGATGAACGTGTCGTGGTGCCCGTGCCCGGCCACCGCCGCCAGCCCTTCCGCCGCTTCCCGGAAGACAGCCACGGCGCCGCGCACGTCGCCGGTCTCGCCGACCCACCGGCCGACGTTGAGCATCACCCGCAACGTCCGCGCGTGCCGCGGCCCCAGTTCCTCGCGCAGCACGGTGACCAGCGCAATCGCCGCGTCGCGCGCGCCGGCGAAGTCGCCGGCCAGCCCCAGGCACAACGTGCGGTCGTCCTCGGCGTCCACGCGCAGCGGGTGCGCGGCGGGCAGGCCGCAGTTCGCGACGAGCGACGTCAGCTCGGCGAGCGCGGTCTCGATCAGCCCCGACTCCATCCGGAACCTGACCTGGTACATCCGCGCCCACAGCGTGTCGACGTCGGTCGGACCGAGGTCGCGCTCGGCGGCGGCGCGGATCTCCCCCAGGCGCGCCAGCGCGGTGGCCGTGTCGCCGAGGTCGCCGACCGCCCTGGCGGCCTCCGTGCGCAGGTGCAGCACGTCCCGCGGCTCGACGGCACGGGCCAGCAGCTCCTCCGCGACGTCGCGGGACGCGGCGGCCCGGCCGATGCCCGCCAGGTGCCGCGACACCCGGCGCAGCACGGGGTGCATGCCGCCGTCCCACAGGTGCTCCGCCGCGACCCACCGCAGCACCTCGCCGTCGCGGTGCAGCGCCGCCCCGGTGTCGGGGTCGGCGGTCGCCCACTCGCGCTCGATCGCGTCGGCCGCCGCCACGGCGACCGCGGCCAGGTCGGGCACCAGGTCGCGGGCCGCGCGCTGGACGAGCGCGTGCGCCTCGACCCGGCCGTGGTGGGTGACGAGGTTGAGCCGGTGCAGGGCCCGCAGCGCGGGCAGGTTGCGCCCGCCGTCGAGCAGCACGGCCTCCGGGATGCCGTCGGGCGCGAGCACCGACACCAGCCCGAGCACGTCGACCGCGTTGGGGGCCAACGACTCCGCGCGTTCCAGCGCGAGCCGCACCGCGCCCGCCACCGTGCCGCCGTGCTCGTCGGCGGGCGAGGACGGCGGGAACAGGTCCGCCACCCGCTGCCGGCGGTCGGCGAGGAGGGCGAGGTAGCCGGGCACGTCGACGCCGGAGTCGATGAGGAACGCGGCGGCCTGGGACAGCGCCAGCGGGAAGCGGCCCAGGGCGTCGGCGAGGGCGGCCAGCTCGGCCGGCTCGTGCCGGGGGTCGACCGACAGCCGGGCCGACAGGTACGCGGTCGCCTCGTCCCGGTCGAACATGCCGACGGGGATCACGCGGGCGTCCGGGCGCAGGAGGGACGCGTCGCGGCGGCGCGTGGTGATCAGGCAGCGGCCGGCGTCACCGGCGGGCCACAGCCCGGCCAGCTCCGCCGGGTCGTCCACGTCGTCCAGCACGACGAGCCACGACGTGGTGGTGGACCGCAGCCAGGCCAGGAACAGGTCGGCCTGGGCCTCGTCGTCACCGCCCGCGTCGGCCTTCACCTGCACGCGCCACGCGCGGGCGTACCCGGTGAGCACCGATTGCCTGGTCCCCGCGCCGACCCAGACCAGCACGTCGGCGGACGCCCGGTGGAACGCGGCCGCGGCGAGCTGGGACTTGCCCACCCCGCCCGGTCCGGTGAGCAGCACCTGGCGGACGTCGTCGTCGCGCAGGGCCGCGTCGATCGCGTCGGACGGCCCGGTCCGGTCCCGCAGGGCGGCGGCGTCGCTGGGCGGCCGGCCGACGACCACGCGCCCGGACTTCGGGGTGGCACGGCGTTCCTGGTGCGCGGCCCGCCACAGCGCGCGCAGCGCGTCCACCCGCGTCACGCCGCCGGTGGCGAGGCCGACGGCCAGCACGGCGTCGAAGTCGCGGGGCACGGACTGGCCGCCGATCCACTCGCCCAGCCGCCGGGCGTTCACCGCGACCCGTCGCCCGGACGGCAGCAGGACCGCGCTCGCGCGCCGGGCGACGGCCTCGTCCGACACGTCGGGCACGCGTTCCCGCAGCCTCGTCAACGCCTGCGCGAACGCCGCTTTCGGGTCGCTCACCCGCCACCTCCCCGGAAGATCGAAGTCTAGTTCCCCGCACCGGCCCGGAGCGGGGACCGGAGAACGTTCTCCCACCAGGCGAAACGTCCGCGGCCGGTATCGGGGCGACGCTCGCGCGGCCTAGCTTTCGGCCAGGCTGAGCGGAAGGGGTCGACGTGGTGCGACAGGACGGGAACGGCGCGGCGGCGTGGAGGGCGCTGCTGCTCCTCGGGGTGCTGCTGAACGGCATCGGGCTGGTGGCGGGGATACCGCTGCTCCCGCTGGTCGGCCTGCCGGTCGCGCTCGTCGGCTTGATCGGCACGCTCGCCGCCAAGCGCAAGGCGTCCTAGTCACCGAGCCGGTCACCGACGCCTTGCCGCGAAGGCCGCCCCCACGCCAGGGGCGGCCTTCGTCGTGTCCGACCGTTGACTTCCCCAGGGCGCTCTGCAACCCTTCGAGCCAGTCTTGCAAGAACTCGACAGCTCACCGGAATTTTCTGACAATCCCTGGGAACTGCCCTAACGAGAAGGGCCAGCACGCCGATGTCACCGACGACACGTGCTCGTTCACGCCTGACCGCCTCCCTGCTCGCACTGTCCCTCGCCGCGTTCACCCTGGTCTCCCCTACCGCCCAGGGCGCCCCCGCGGCCACCACCGACCTCCTCGACCTCGGCCGGCCCACGCGCATCGACCAGGTCCGCCTGGCGATGCCCGAGGACGGCGACCGGCAGGACCCGACGTTCGCCGTGCAGACCAGCGTGGACGGCAAGGGCTTCGCCACCCTCGTCCCGGCCGACCGGCGGACGTTCGACCCCGCCGAGGGCAACGACCTGACGTTCGACTTCGACCCGACGCTCGTCCGCTACGTGCGCGTCGCCGGCACGCGGGTCGCCGACATCGACGTCCGCCAGGCCGTCGCCGCCGCGGCCGCGCTCTCCGCGACCTACACCGCGAGCAGCCACAACGACGTCTACCAGGCGCCCAACGCCGGCGACGGAAACCAGGCCACGTACTGGGAGAGCGCGAACAACGCGTTCCCGCAGTGGTTGCGGGCCGACCTCGGCGCGTCGGTGAAGGTCGACCGGGTCGTGCTGAAGCTGCCGACGTCGGGCTGGGGCGCGCGCACCCAGACGCTCGCCGTGCAGCACAGCGCGGACGGCCAGGTGTTCGGCGACCTGGTCCCGTCCACCCGGCACACGTTCGACCCGGCCACCAACAACACCGTGACGATCCAGTTCACCGCCACCACGACCCGGTACCTGCGGCTGCTGATCACCGGCAACACCGGCTGGCCCGCCGGGCAGATCGCCGAGTTCGAGGTGCACGGCCCGACCGGCGGCGACACGCAGCCGCCCTCCGCGCCGACCAACCTCGCCTACACGTCGCCGCAGGCCGGCCAGATCAGGCTGACGTGGTCGGCGTCGACCGACAACACCGGCGTCACCGGGTACGACGTCTACGCCAACGGCGTGCTGCGCACGAGCGTCGCGGGCACCGTGCTGACGTACACCGACACCCAGCCCGACGGGCTCGCGGTGACGTACCACGTGATCGCGAAGGACGCGGCGGGCAACCGGTCGGCCGCGAGCAACTCCGTCACCCGGCCCGGCTCGCCCGCCCCCGGCACGAACCTCGCCAAGGGCAGGCCGATCACCGCGTCCTCGCACACGTTCACGTTCGTCGCCACGAACGCCAACGACGACAACGTCACGACGTACTGGGAGGGCGCGACCTACCCGAACACGCTCACCACGCAGCTCGGGTCGAACTCCGACCTCAGCTCGGTCGTGCTGCGGCTCGACCCGGCGGCGGCGTGGAGCACGCGCACGCAGAACATCGAGGTGCTGGGCCGGGAGCAGAGCGCCACGGCGTTCACCACCCTGGTGGCGGCGCGGGACTACGTGTTCAACCCGGCGTCCGGCAACGCGGTGACGATCCCGCTGACCGCGCGCGTCGCGGACGTCCGGCTGCGCATCACCGCGAACACCGGCGCTCCCGGCGGCCAGGTCGCCGAGTTCCAGGTGTTCGGCGTGGCCGCGCCGAACCCGGACCTGACCGTCACCACGACGTCGTTCACGCCGGCGAGCCCGGTGGAGACCGACCCGCTCACGCTGTCCGCCACCGTGCGCAACGCTGGCACGGCGGCGTCCGGCGCGACCGACGTGACCTTCTTCCTCGGCGACACCTCCGTGGGCGCCGCCCAGGTCGGCGCGCTCGCGGCGGGCGCGTCGGCGACCGTCACGGCGAACGTCGGCCCGCGCGGTTCGGGCTCCTACCAGTACACCGCCAAGGTGGACGAGGCGAAGAAGGTCGTCGAGCAGGACGAGGCGAACAACGCCCGTTTGCACCCGAGCGCCCTGGTCGTCACGCCGGTGCCGAGCTCGGACCTGGTCGGCACGACGAGCTGGACGCCGGGCAACCCGGCCAACGGCCAGAACGTCACCTTCGCCGTCGTGCTCCGCAACGAGGGCTCGATCGCCTCGGCGAGCGGCGCGCACGGCGTCACGGTCACCGTCCTCGACGCCACCACGGGCGCCACCGTGCGGACGCTGACCGGCAGCCACACCGGCACGATCCAGCCCGGCCAGTCCGCGCCGCAGATCACCCTCGGGCCGTGGCCGGCGGCCAACGGCAAGTACACCGTGCGGACCCAGATCGCGGTCGACGCCAACGAGATCGCGGCGCGCCAGGCGAACAACGTCACCACCTCGCCCCTGTTCGTCGGCCGCGGCGCGAACGTGCCGTGGCAGCACGTCGAGGCGGAGGACGGCGTCACGGCGGGCGGCGCGGCGAAGATCGGCCCCAACCGGACCATCGGCGACCTCGCCGGCGAGGCGTCCGGCCGGCGCGCGGTCACGTTGAACAGCACGGGTTCGTCGGTCGAGTTCACCACGAACGGGCCGACCAACACGCTGGTCACCCGCTTCTCCATCCCGGACGCGCCGGGCGGTGGCGGCATCAACGCCACGCTGAACGTGTACGTCAACGGGACGTTCCACAAGGCGATCGACCTGACGTCGCGGCACATCTGGCTCTACGGCAACGAGGCGAACCCCGGCAACTCGCCGGGCGCCGGCGGTCCGCGGCACATCTACGACGAAGCCAACGTCATGCTCAACGGCACGTTCCCGGCGGGCACGAGGATCAAGCTCCAGAAGGACGCCGCGAACACCACCAACTACGCCATCGACTTCGTGAACTTCGAGAACGCGGTGGCGCGGGGCAACCCCGACCCGGCCCGGTACCTGACGCCGACCGGGTTCGGCCACCAGGACGTGCAGAACGCGCTGGACCGGTTCCGCATGGACACCAGCGGCAACCTCCTCGGCGTGTACCTGCCGGCGGGCACGTACACGACCACGCAGAAGTTCCAGGTGTACGGCAAGCCGATCCGGGTGGTCGGCGCGGGACCGTGGTTCACGAAGTTCGTCGTGCCGACGACGCAGGAGAACACCGACGCGGGCTTCCGGGCCGAGCAGTCGGTGAACGGGTCGACGTTCAGCGGGTTCGCGTTCTTCGGCAACTACGTCTCGCGCATCGACGGCCCCGGCAAGGTGTTCGACTTCGCCAACGTCTCGAACATCACGATCGAGGACATCTGGGCCGAGCACGTGGTGTGCCTGTACTGGGGCGCGAACACCGACTTCATGACGATCAAGGACTCCCGCATCCGCAACACGTTCGCCGACGGCGTCAACATGACCAACGGCAGCACGGACAACCGGGTGGCCAACATCGAGGCGCGCTCGACCGGTGACGACAGCTTCGCGCTGTTCTCGGCGATCGACGCGGGCGGCGCGGACGAGAAGAACAACGTGTACGAGAACCTGTCCTCGCTGACGACGTGGCGCGCGGCCGGGCTCGCCGTGTACGGCGGCTTCCTCAACACGTTCCGCAACATCTACATCGCCGACACGCTGACGTACTCGGGCGTCACGATCAGCTCGCTGGACTTCGGCTACCCCATGAACGGCTTCGGGCCGGAGCCCACCACGTTCACCGGGCTGACGCTGGTGCGGACGGGCGGTCACTTCTGGAACGGGCAGACGTTCCCCGGCATCTGGATGTTCTCGGCCTCCAAGCCGTTCCGCGGCATCCGGGTCGCCGACGTGGACATCGTCGACCCGACGTACGCCGGGATCATGTTCCAGACGAAGTACACCGGGTCCACACCGGAGAACCCGATCCAGGACACCGTCCTGACGAACGTCTCGATCTCCGGGGCCAGGCTGAGCGGCGACCAGTACCAGCACAAGTCCGGCATCGGCGTGTGGGCGAACGAGATGCCGGAGGTCGGGCAGGGACCGGCGGTCGGCGCGGTCACCTTCAACAACCTCAGGTTGAGCGACAACGTCGAGAACATCCGCAACCGGACCAGCACGTTCACCATCACCGTCAGCCCCTGACGCACGACGTCGGGTGAGGCGCCGCCCCGTCCCCCGGGGCGGCGCCTCGTCGTGCCCGGCCCGTCCGCGTCACGGCGACGACCGCTCGGATTCCTGGTGCTCATCTGTTCCGCAGCCGTTGACGGCGGTCTGGACCACCTGCGAAGCTATGCCGAGAGAGCGCTCTCACACCTCTCCTCACCCCTGCATAGGAGCTGTCGTGAGATTGATCGCGCAGAGTTGCGCGGCGGTGGTCGCCGCCGCGCTCGTCGTCCTGCCCGCGCCGGCCCAGGCCGCGTCGCCGTCCGCCGACGCCCTGCACGTCGCGCTGGCGCGCGACCT
>NZ_JBHTLK010000294.1:0-7309 GCF_042678885.1 Saccharothrix hoggarensis | reverse complement strand
CGGCTCCGGCGCGTGCCGGGCAGGCGCGCTGTCCGGCGCGTGGCGCGGGGACGGCGTCTGCGCGTCCGGGTGACGCTGGGGCGGCGGGCCGTCGAAGGGCCGGTTCGGGGCGTGCGGGGACGACGGCTGGTGCGGCACGTTGGGGTGCGACGTCGGCGCCGGTCCCCGGCTCTGCGGGCCGGTGTTGGGCTGGTTGCTGTTGGGCTGGTTTGTGTGGGGCGCGTTGGTGTGCGGCTGGTTGCTGTGCGGTGCGCCGCCGGGTGCCGGGTTGCCGTGGGGCGTGCCGCTGTGTGGCGGGTTGGCGTGCGACGGACCCGTGTTGCCGGGGCCGTGGTGGGGCGGGTTCCCGTGAGGCGGACCCGCCTGCGACGGGCTCGTGTGCGAAGGCCCGCTGTGCGGCGGCGTGTTGTGCGCCGGCCCGTTGTGACCGGGACCGGCGTTGGACGGCCCGTTGTTGCCCGGCCCGTTGTGCGAAGGGCTCGTGTTGCCGGGCGCGTTGTGCGGGGGACCGCTGTGGGTCGGCCCGGTGTGGGTTGGCCCGCCGTGGGTCGGACCGCTGTGCGGCGGGCCGCTCTGTGTGGGGCCGGGGCCGCTGTGCGGGCGCGTGTTGGCGGGGCCGGTGTTGGACGGCCCGTTGTGCGAGGGACCGGTGTGCGTGGGACCGGCGTGCGGCGGGCCACCGTGGGTCGGTCCGGAGTGGACAGGGCCGTTGCCGGGGCTCGTGTGGGACGGCCCCGGACCCACGTGCGGCGAACCGCCGTGGGGCGTGCCGCTCGGCGACGGGCCGGCGTGGGAAGGACCGTGAGCACTCGGCGCGGTGTGGGACGGGCCAGTGTTGCCGGGTCCGCTGTGCGTGGGGCCGTACGAGGACGGCCGGGGACCTTCCGGACCTCGGGCCGCCGGGATGGCGGAGCCGACATCGCCCCGGCTCCCGGGCGTTCCGGTCCAGCCGCCGCCGGAGCCGGGACGTGCACCGCCACCACCGGGCGCACCACCGCCCGGCGCACCACCAGGAGCACCTCCGGGCGTGCCACCGGCGGGCATGCCGCCGGGCGGAGGCGTGCCGCCAGGGTTGGGCTGACCGCCCTGGGGACCGGTGGTCGGGCCGCCGGTCTGGGGCTGGTCGGGCCGCACGGGAGCGTCGGCCGTGGCCGCGGTCGACGCGGAGGTCTGGTCGAACCGCGCCGGAGGCGGTGCGGAGTTTCCGCCACCGCCACCAGTGCCACCGCCACCAGTGCCACCGCCACCAGTGCCACCGCCGGCGCCACCACCAGTGCCGCCGCCACCTGAACCGCCACCGCCGCCCGTACCTCCGGGCGAACCGCCACCGCCCGGACCACCGGCACCGCCACCGGCACCCGTGCCACCACCACTGATGGAGGAGCTGGGCACGTTCCCGCCGGGTGCGGGCTGTCCGGGGGGTCCGCCTCGGTGGTCACCGCCGGGGTAGTTGCCGCCGGGCGCGGGCTGTCCCGGACCGCCGCGGTAGTCGCCGGCCGGCCCGCCGCGGGGTTCGCCCATCGGACCGTTGCCGCCGGGGTTCGGTCCCCCGCGGGGCGAGTCGCCGTCAGACCCGCTGCTCGGGTCGCGCCCCGGCCTCGACGAGCCGGTCGGGGCGTCGCCCCCGCGCGGCGAGTCCGCGGTCGGCGCGGTGGTGGTGCTCGACGTGCTCGTCGTGTCGGTCGGCCGGGTCGAGGACGGTGTGTCGGAGTCGCCACCCGAAGACGAACCGGAATCCGAGCCGGAGCCGGAATCCGAACCGGAGCCGGAGGCAGAGCCGGAGTCCGAACCCGAGGACGAGTCGCCGCCGCGCGTCGAGCCGGACGGCACGTCCACGTCGGTGTTGCCCGTCTGGAGGAAGCCGCCCCGCTTGATGTTCTTGGGGTCCAGGACGTCGAGGCCGGTGGCCTTGCCCGCGAGCTTCCCGACGACCTTCATGATCTTCTCGAAGACCTCGACCAGACGCTTCAGCATCGGCGAGACCTTCTTGATGGTGTTCAGCAGGTCCTGGATGATCTTCGCGATCTTCGCGGCCCACTTGGAGATCGCCGTCACGGCCTGCGCGACGATCACCGGCGTCCCGAAGCCGAGCGTGAACGCGGCCTCCAGCACCCACGCGATGAGCTTGCCGACCAGGTCCGCGATGAGGTCGCGCACCATCTCGCGCACGAACGCGACGACCATGCCCATCAGCCCGACGACGGTGCCGACGGTCCCGGCGGCGGAGGCGGCGCCGCTCAGGGCGTCACCGTGGACCTTCGAGTTGGTGTGGTACGCCTCGGCCGCCGCGCCGGTCCACCCCTCGGTGCCGGACTTGATCGCCGCGTTGTAGTCCTCGGCGATCTTTCCCAGCTCGGTGGCCACGTTGTTCCACGTCGTGGAGTACGACTCGATCACGGGCGGGTTGCCGGCCAGCCAGTCGAGCATGTCCTTCAACGGCTGCACGTGTTCCATCAGGAACGACGCGGCGGAGGACAGCAGGGTGCCGAACGGGTCGATGGCCATCGCGGCGGCGTCGGCGGCGAGACCCACCAGGCCGAGGCCGCCCTCGATCCAGTTGCCGTCCTTGATGCCGTTGTACGTGTCCATCGCGGACTCGGCGATGGAGATGCCGGTCGCCCAACCGTTGTCGCCGGTGCCCGCGTTGATGAACCCGCCCGGCTCGGCGGGCGGCGCGGCGACCAGTGGGTTCTCGCCCGCCATCAGGCACCCGCCCCGGTGCTGGCGACGACCGACCCGTGTTCGACCGGCACAACGGACACGGCGACACCTCCCCTGACTTCGCCCTGCCTACGCAGATGATGACGCATTGGAGTCCTGCTCGGTTCCGGAACATCTCATCCGCGTGTCGGAGGACAGGCGGCGGCCCTCTCGGCGGGCGGCCGTTCGTCGTCCACGGGGCGCGGGACGATGCGGGAGACTGTGGCCGTGACCGACCGGAACGACCGCCCACGTCCACCTGTGACCAGCACGTCCATCGTCGTCCTCGCGTTGGCGCGCAGGATCGAGAACGAGCTGGGCGCGGCGCTGGCCCCGCTGGACCTGACGGTGGGCAGGCTGGGGCTCCTCGGTCACATCGCGGGTGTGCCGGGGGTGTCGTTCAGCGAGCTGGCGCGGATGTCGGGCACCACCGTGCAGTCCGTGCACGGGGCGGTGAAGGCGCTGGTCGGCGCCGGCCTGGTCCGCGACCTCAACGCCCGCCCCGGCTCGGCGTCGACGATCGAGCTCACGCCGGAGGGCACCCGTCTCCTCGACCAGGCACGGCAGGCCATCGCCGAGGTGGACGAGCGGTTGTTCGGCGAGGCGGCCGACCCGGTCCAGCAGCGGCTCGGCGCGGCCGTGCGGGCGGCGTTCCTCTCCTGATCGACCACTGACCGACCACTGATGATCGACCACTGACCTTCAAGGTGCCTGAAGCTTACGCTAAGCTTCAGGCACCTTGAAGGTTGGAGTCCTCATGAACCACTTGTTGCTGTCGATCCACGTGGTCGCCGGCATCGTGTTCGTCGGCGGTTCGGCCGTCGCCGCGAGCCTCTTCCCCCGGTACGCGCCACTGCTCACGGGTGGAGGTGAGCCGGTGCGCGCGGTCGCCGGGATGGCCGGGGACCGCCCGAACGCCGCCACCGACGTGAAGGCGTCGCGCGAACGGAGCCGCGCCGTCGCTGTCGCTCTGCACCGCGTCACGGGCGGTTATGCGTTGCTCGGCCTGGTCGTGCCGGTGGTGGGCATCGCGTTGGCGGTCGTGCAGGACCGGATGGGCGAAATCTGGATCACGTTGGCGATGGTCCTCACCGCCGCGGCCGGACTGCTGCTCGCCACGCAGATCCACCCCCGGCAGCGCGACGCGCTCGACCGTCCCGACGACGGCCGCAAGCTGCGCACGCTCGCCGCGATCACCGGCGTCTACAACCTGGTGTGGACGGCGGTCGTCGTGCTCATGATCGTCCGGCCGGGCTCGGTGGCGGCGTGAACGCGGTGAGCACCGTGACCGGGCTCCGGGTCGCCGCCGCCGTCGAGGCGCTGTCGATCACCGTGCTGCTGGCCAACCTGGCGACCGTCCACTGGGAACAGATCACCTCCGTCGCCGGCCCGCTGCACGGCATGGCCTACGTCACCGTCATCGCCCTGGCGTTCACACAGTCGTCGCCGGACGTCCGGTGGCGGGCGTTCCTGCCGGGCGTGGGCGGTGTGCTCGCCCTGCGCCGACTGCGGGCGCCGTCCACGCGGAAGAGTTGACCGGAATGGACCTCTACGGCAACCTGCCGTTCCCCGCCACCGGGCTCGCCGAGGCCGCGACGGGCTTCCCTCGCGGCATCGAGGCGCCCGCCATCGTCAACCACAGCACGCGCTCCTACCTGTACGGCCGGTCGCGGCCGACCTGGGAGCAGCTGATGGCGCGGGAACCGAGCCTGCACGACTACGACGATTCGCACGACGCGAACCCGGAGGGACGATCATGACGACGTACGGGCTGCTGGTCTTCGACGACGTCGAAGAACTCGACTTCGTGGGGCCGTGGGAGGTCTTCACCACCTCCGCGAAGCTCCGCGACGACGCGGACACGGCGCTGCTGCTCGCCGAGCGCCTGGACCCGGTCCGGTGCGCCAAGGGCCTGCGCGTCCTGCCCGACCGGACCCTGGCCGACCACCCGCCGCTGGACGTGCTGCTCATCCCCGGCGGCCGGGGCGCGCGCGTCGCGCAGCCGCGCAACCCCGTCGTCACCGGCTGGATCGCCGGGACGGCGGCGACGGCCTCGTGGGTCGTCAGCGTGTGCACCGGAGCGTTCCTGCTGCACGCCGCCGGTCCGGGCCGCGGCCGCCGGGTGGCGACCCACCGGGACTACGAGGACGCGTTGGCGGAGAAGGGTGACGTGACGGTCGTCCGCGACGCCCGGTACGTCGTGGACGGCAACGTCGTCACCAGCCAGGGCGTCTCGGCCGGCATCGACAGCGCCCTGTGGCTCGTGGGCGCCCTGCACGGCCGCGACCACGCCCGGCGGGTCCGCCGCGAGATCCAGTACGACCCCGCCCCGCCGTACCTCGCGGACGAACCGGTCTGATCGCCGCGGGAGCCGCCCGCCGGTCACCCCACCAGGATCTCCAGTTCGGCGCACGCCGGGGCGGTGTCGCCCGCGCACAGCTCGGCCGGCTTGACCACGTTCTCCGAGACCGCCAGCCGGCGGACGTTGTCGCGGGTGACCAGGTCCGCGCCCAGCAGCACCGACTTCACGTCCCGCCGGGACACGTTGTCGCGGGTGTTGCCGGTGGCCAGGTCGTCGGCGCCGCTCAGGTCGCCCTTGGCGACGGCGGCGGCCAGGCGCGCGGCGGCCTCGGCCTCGTCGCGGATCGGCTTGTAGACCGTCATGCACTGGTCGCCGCGCAGGATGGCGCGCAGGCCGTCGAGGGTGGCGTCCTGGCCCGTCACCGGCACCCGACCCGCCGCGAGGCCACGCGCCTTGAGCACGTCGATCGCCGCGCCCGCCAGGCCGTCGTTGGCGGCGACCACGCCGTCCACCCGGCCGCCGTTCGCGTCGAGCATCCGCGTGAACGCGGCCTTGCCCGCGGCGACGTCCCACTTGTCCACCGCGTGGCTCTCGACCAGCTTCAACGCGCCCCGGTCGTACAGGGGGCCGAGCTTGCGGCGCTGGCCGTCGGCGAACAGCGTGGCGTTGTTGTCCGCGGGGGAGCCCTGGAGTTCGATGATCTGCGCGCCGGGCTTGTCGCCCAGGCACTTCAGCAGTCCCTCGGCCTGCAGTTCGCCGACGTCGAGGTTGTCGAACGAGACGTAGTAGTCGGCGTGGCCGCCCATGCTGATCCGGTCGTAGTTGATGACCGGGATGCCGGCGGCCTTCGCCTTCGCCTCGACGGCCGCGCCGCCCACCGCGCTCAGCGGGGTGGTCACCAGGACGTCGACCCGCCGCCGGATCAGGTCGTCGGCGACGCTCGCGAACCTGGCCTCGTCGTTGTCGGCGTGCTCGATCACCGGCTCGACGCCCGCGAACCGCAGCGCCTGGCCGAGCTTCGGGCTGTCCTGCTCCACCCACCGGGAGGACGCCTCGTCGTCGGGCAGGATCACGCCGACCACGGGTTTGGCGGCGGCCTCGCCGGAGCCGTCGGCCGGGGTTCCGCCGTGATCACCGCACGCCGTGACGGTCAACGTGACGAGCAGGGCGGAGAGCGCTCTCCGACGACGCATGACGAACTCCCGGTCTTCTACCGCGAAAGGGGAAGGACGGGATTTCAACGCTTTGCCGACCCCACGTCAAGGGGTCGCACAATTCGCGTTCGCGCCGTGACCCATCGCGGTGAAACGGCTCGTGAAAAACCGCAACCGCCGAGGTCAGCGGCGGTGGACCGGGAATTCCGGTCCACTCGTCGGGAATGATGTCAATTCGGCTGGACCGGGAATCCCGAACACGGCAGAACGGGTCGTTGGCGAGAACTGTCAACGGGTGGCGAGCAACCGGGTGTGCGGCGAACGGCGCAGCCGCGCGGCCGTCGGGGTGGCTGCAACCGTCTTGCCTTGCATCGCAAAGTTGCGGACGGCGTGGCTCGTCCGCCGCTCTCCGCCCGGAGGACCCGTTCCGATTGGAGCACCCCATGACCGCCCGCACCTCAACGCCGCGCCTGCGTCGTACCGCCCGCCGCTCGTGGACGTGCGCGCGCCCAACGGCTACTGACGGCCGGACGTGGGGCGCCCGCCCGGAGCGGGCGTCCACGTCACGCGGGCGGCGCGGGCAGGTCGGCCAACCGGCGCAGGCTGTCGATCTCGCTGCGGAACGCGCGGCGGCCCGCGTCGGTGATGGTGACCGTCGTGCGCCGCCGCCCGCTCTCGGTGCGCGTGGTCGTCACGTAACCCGCGTCGACCAGCACGTCCAAGTGGCGCTTGAGGTTGCCGTCGGTGAGTTCGAGCAACTGCTTGAGGTAGGGGAACTCGGCGGAGTCAGCGGCGTGCAGGACCGCGAGGATGCCGAGCCGAACCCGCTGGTGGACCACGTCGTCGAGTTCCACCGACGGATGGCGCTCCGAAGCGACCACGTGATCCCCCTCTGGTGACCGGGCGGCGTCCACGGTAACGCAAGCGCACCGCCGTCGAGGTCGTGAACCGTCAGGCTCCCGGCACGACCGGGCCGCCGGTCCTCGGCCTGCGCCACCACATCGCGGCGATGATCAGCCAGGAGCCGATCACGAGGTCCGTCCACGCCATCGGGGTGCCGAGGGCCGCCGCGACGGCCACCGCGCCGGCGATGCCCGCGGCCACGACGTGCAGGCCGTGGTCGAGCCACGCGTGCCCGGCGACGACCGCGCCC
>NZ_JBHTLK010000293.1:0-7344 GCF_042678885.1 Saccharothrix hoggarensis | reverse complement strand
TGACACCGGCGCGCCTGACACCGGCGCGCCTGACACCGGCGCGCCTGACACCGGCGCGCCTGACACCGGCACGCCTGACACCGGCACGCCTGACACCGGCACGCCAGTCCTCGGTGGACCTCAGGTCGTGAGCCGGCTCGCCACGCCGCGCCACACCACGTCCATCACGTACCGGGTCGCGGGCGCGGGCCCCACGTCGGGCCTGCGCTCGCACCACAGCGCCAACCGCTCGGTCGAGCCGACCACGATCTCCGCGAACGCCTCGGCCTCGACCGGCGACACGTCGGAGTCGAAGCTCCCGATGACGGCCGCGATCAGGTCGGTCTGCTGCCGCCGGATGCCCTCGACCTCCTCGACGGCCGACGGCACGGTGATCGCCGCCTCCTGCCGCAGCAGCGACCACGACTGCTTGTGCTCGGCGATGAACTCGAAGAACGCCATCAGGCCGCGCCGCAGCACGTCCTCCGGCCCGTCCGCGCCGGTGATCGCCTGCTGCGTGCGGTCGAGCAGCTCCGTGCGCGCCCGGTGGATGCACCCGATGAGCAGGCCCTCCTTGGAGCCGAAGTACTCGTAGAGCATGGGCTTGGAGACGCCGACGCGTTCGGCGATCTCGTCCATCGACGCCGCCAGGTACCCGCGCTCGGCGAACACGCCCTCGGCGATGTCGAGCATCTGCGCCTTGCGCTGGGCCTTCGGCATGCGCCGGCGGCGTGGCTCGGTCGTGGTCACAAGTCGAGACTACCGGAGGTAACTTACTTCGAGTAACCTACTGGGGAGTACGTAGCGGAGTGGGAGGACGGGCATGCACCGAGAGGTCAAAGTCCTGGTCGTCGGCACGGGCTTCTCCGGCCTGGGCATGGCGATCGAGCTGAAGCGCACCGGGCAGCACGACTTCGTGGTGCTGGAGAAGGCGGCCGACCTCGGCGGCACCTGGCGGGACAACTCGTACCCCGGCTGCGCCTGCGACGTCCCGTCGCACATGTACTCCTTCTCGTTCGAGCTGAACCCCCGCTGGTCGCGCATGTTCGCCCGCCAGCCGGAGATCTGGGACTACCTGAAGCGGGTGGCCGACAAGTACCGGCTGCGCGAGCACATCCGGTTCAACACCAAGGTCGAGAGCGCCCGCTGGGACGAGGACGACAAGGTCTGGCACGTCACCACCGGCAACGGCGACACGTACGCGGCGAAGTCCGTGGTGGCGGGCGTCGGCGCGCTGCACATCCCGAACATCCCGGACCTGGCGGGCATCGACCGGTTCCGCGGCAAAACCTTCCACTCGGCCGAGTGGGACCACGACTACGACCTCAGGGGCAAGAAGGTCGCCGTGGTCGGCACCGGCGCGAGCGCCATCCAGTTCGTGCCGCGGATCGCCGACGAGGTCGGCGCCCTGACACTGTTCCAGCGCACGCCGCCGTGGATCATGCCCAAGATCGACCGGGCCATCAACACCTGGGAGCAGAAGCTCTTCCGGGCCGTGCCGATCACCCAACGCCTGTACCGGAACTTCGTGTACTGGACCCGCGAGTCGAGCGCGCTCGGCTTCGCCGTCAACCCGAAGATCATGGAGTTCGCGCAGAACATCGCCAAGCGGCACCTGCGCAACCAGGTGCGCGACGAGGCGTTGCGGGCCAAGCTGACGCCCGACTACACGATGGGCTGCAAGCGCGTGCTGATCAGCAACGACTACTACCCGACGCTGAACGAGCCGCACGTGGACGTGGTGACCGACGGCATCGCCGAGGTGCGCGAGAACAGCATCGTGGACCGGGTGGGCGTCGAGCACGAGGTCGACGTGATCATCTACGGCACCGGCTTCCACGTCGTCGACTCGTTCGACTACCTCGACATCACCGGCAAGGGCGGCGTCGACCTGGCCAAGATGTGGCGCGAGAAGGGCATCGAGACCTACTACGGCATCACGGTGTCCGGCTTCCCCAACCTGTTCTTCCTGCTCGGCCCGAACACCGGCCTCGGCCACAACTCCGTCGTGTTCATGATCGAGTCGCAGATCCGGTACGTCCGCCAGTGCCTCGAACTGCTGGACCGCCACCACGCCGACGAGCTGGACGTGCGGCCGGAGGTGCAGGCGCGGTTCAACCGGCAGCTGCACCGCAAGCTGTCCAAGGGCGTGTGGACGGAGGGCGGCTGCAAGAGCTGGTACCTCGACGCCCAGGGCATCAACCGGACCGTCTGGCCGGGCTTCACGTGGCGGTACTGGATGCGCACCAAGACCGTGCGCGCCGAGGACTACACGCTGACGCGCGCCCGCCGGACCCGCGTCCCCGCCTGACGACGAAGAAGCCGCCTGGCCGCGAACCGGCCTGACGACGGCGAACCCGCCGGCCCCGAGTGGTGCGGGCCGGCGGGTTCGCCGTGTACTGAGCCGTGTTCCGAGCCGTGGTGTGCCGCGGTGGGGCGAGGGGCGTCAGAGTGAGACGCCGGCCGCCTTGGCCCGCTCGGCGCGCAGGCGCGTCACGTCGGCCAAGTCGAGCGGCGCGAGCTTCGCGCCGGTCGCCCACTCGATCAGCAGGTCGGCGATCTGCGGGTTGCGCGGCAGCACGGGACCGTGCAGGTACGTGCACAGGATGCGCCCCTGCACCGCGCCCTCCACCGAGCCGTCGTTGCCCGTGCCCACCTTGACGTGGGCCAGCGGCCGGGCGGACGGGCCGAGGACGGTGCGGCCCTGGTGGTTCTCGAAGCCGGTCAGCAGGCCCTCGAACAGCCCGTCGGCCGGGGTCGCGATGACCTCGCCGATGGCCCGGCTGCCGCCCGCGTGGGACGTCGAGTCGATCAGCCCGAGACCGGGGTGGGTCACCTGGTCGGCCCGGGTGAACGACTCGCCGAAGATCTGGATTCCCGCGCACACGCCGAGGATCACCGCGCCGCGGGTCGCCGCGCGCTGCATGCCGGGGTGCTCCCGCAGGTGCCGCACGGCCAACGTCTGCGCGGTGTCCTCGCCGCCTCCGACGACGTAGATGTCGCACGAGTCGGGCACCGGCTCGCCGAAGTTCACGCTGACGATCTCGGCGGGGATGCCCCGCCACGTCATCCGCTTCTCCAGCACGACCGCGTTGCCGAAGTCGCCGTACGTGCCGAGCAGGTCGGGCAGCACGAGCGCGATCTGGACCTTGCTGGTGGTCACTGGGCGGCCCTCGCGTTCAGGTCGCGGAATGCGGTGTAGTTCGCGATCACCTCGACCGCGCCGGGCGGCATGGCGTCGATGGCCTGCAACGGGTCGGGCACGATCGTGTGCTCGACCTCGGCGTAGGTCAGCCGGACCGCCAGGTCCGTCGCGCGCTCGCCGGAGGCGATCACCTGCCGGCCGCGCAGCCGCTCGAACGGCACGTCCCACAGCCACGACAGGTCGCGCCCGTCGGCCTCGTGCGCGTTGATCACGAGCACCGCCGGGTGGTCGGCCTCCCGCACCACGGTCAGCGTCTCGCTCCAGCCCGCCGGGTTCTTCGACAGCAGCAGGCGCGCGCGGTGCCCGGACCGCTGGATCGTCCGGTAGCGGCCGGCCACGTTCGACACGCCCCGCAGGCGTTGCACGGCCTCCTCGACCGGCACGCCGAGCGCGGCCGCGGCGGCCGCGGCCATCACCGCGTTGGCGAGGTTGAACTTGCCGGGCAGGCGCAGCGACAGCTCGACCTTCGCGCCCTCGGGCGTGACCAGGTAGCCGTCGCCGGTGACCCACTGCGGGCGCGGGCGGGCCAGGTCGCAGCCGGTGCACTGCCAGTGCTCGCCCTGCCACCGGATCGGGTCGCCGCAGCGCGGGCACGAGGCCGCGTCGTTGTGCCAGCCCGTGCCGGTCGACACCCACACGACGTTCGCCGAGTCGCGGGCGGCCGACGTGACCATGATGTCGTCGCAGTTGGCCACCACGACACCGGTCACCGACGACAGCGCCGTGCGCAGCGACTTCTCGATGGTGCGCACCTCGCCGACCCGGTCGAGCTGGTCGCGGCTGAGGTTCAGCAGCACCGCCACGGCCGGCGACGCGGCCCGCACGACCTCGGGGAAGTACCCCTCGTCGACCTCCAGCACCGCGTACGGCGCGTCGGGCTGCTTGGACAGCGCGGTCACGTGGCCGTCGGGCATGTTGGCGCCGCCGTGGTTGGTGGCGACCTCGCCCAGGAACGACACGGCGCGGCTGAGCATCATGGTGCTCGTGGTCTTGCCGTTGGTCCCGGTCACGAGCGCGACCGAACGGCCGGACGTCAAGTGGGCCAACGCCTGGGGGTCGAGCCGCAGCGCGACCCGGCCGCCGATCATGCCGCCGGCGCCGAGACCCATCTTCTGCGACAGCTTGGAACTCATGTTGCCCAGTCGCACGGCGGCCGCGGTGCGCAGCGGCAGGCGGGCTGGGTCTGCACCTGGAGTGTTCGGCAAGCGGACTTCCTGCATCGCTGAGGGGAGGGGGTCCCCCGATGCTACCGGGGCCGCTGGGCGTCCAACTCCCGCAGGGTCCGGATCAAGTCCACCGTGCTGAGCTGGCACAACTGGGCCATGTACTCCAGCGCGGGCAGGTCGAGGTGCACCTCGGCCGCCTGACCCGGCACGAGGTGGGCGAGCCGGCCCTGCGCCCAGCGGCGCAGCGGTTGGAGCTGGGGCCGCCCGTCGGCGACGACCGCGGCGAGGTCGACCGACAGGTGCCCGGTCGGCGCGTCACCGAACACGCGTTCGTGCACGCGCGCCAGGACCTGGTGCGCGGGCACGCCCAGCGCGACGCAGATCTCCACCAACCGGACCACCGAGCACTGGCGGGTGCCCAGTTCGTACGTGGCCAGCGTTTGCAGCGAGATTTCGCTCTGCAGCCGGCGGTTGAGCTCCTTGCGGGTCCATCCGCGCTGCTTGCGAAGGCTGCGGAGCTCATCACCGAGCACGCGTTGGTACGTCGCTGTGTCGATCTGCACCGTCAAGTCCTCCAGTCCGCCGGGGCCCCGACAGACCCCACGCAGATGGAAAGCGCGACTCGACCATCGCTTACGCGACTTCCCGGTTTTATCGCCCGATTAGGCTAATCGAGTAGTACCGAAAGTAGAGTTTCAGCGCTCCAAGGCGCTGGTCACGCCGGTCTCGCGGGGGCCGAGGAAGCGCGGGTCGGGCTTCGCCACGAGCCCGTCCCACATCGCCTTGCCCGACGCGACCGCCTCCCGGAAGTGCCCGTAGGCGGTCGTCGCCCGCCACCGCGACGACGTGTCGTGCCCGACGCCGAACGCCTCGATGCCCGCCGACCGGCACAGGGCCACCGCGCAGGGCAGGTGGAACTCCTGCGTCACCACGGTCGCCCGCTCCACGCCGAAGATCCGCTTGGCGCGGGTGCACGAGTCCCACGTGTCCAGCCCCGCGTAGTCGGCCACGACGTCGTCCTCGGGCACGCCTTGGTCGATCAGGTAGGCGCGCATGGCGCTCGGCTCGTCGTAGTCGGTGGTGCTGTTGTCACCGCTGACCAGCAGCACCTCGACCTTGCCCCGCCGGTACAGGTCGGCGGCCACGTCCAGCCGGCCCGCCAGGAACGCCGTCGGCGTGCCCGCCCGCGTCAGGCCCGCGCCGAGCACCAGCGCCACCGGCGCGTCCGGCACGTCCGCCGCCGTGTGCCGGTAGCCGGCGCTGCTCGCCTGCACCCAGACCCACGGCGTGGCCGCGAGCACGGCGAGCAGGCCGAGCGCGACCAGCACCCGCTTCCAGCCCACCCGTTTCCAGCCCAACCGCCTGGCGAAGTCCCCCACGACCTACCCCCACGTTCGACGACAGCGGCTCTGCGGTGACGGTCAGTTGACGCAGCGGACCCCGTCCGCCGTGATGGGAGGGCCGGTGGTGGTCGTCGGGTCCGGCTGCTGCGGCTGCCGCCGCGCGCCGTCCAGGCCGACCAGCGGCTCGCCCGCGAGGTTCTGCGTGCCCGGACCGGAGTAGTCGCCGCCCACGAACACGCGGGCGTGACCGGCCGGGACGTTGTCGTCCTGCTCGATCTCCAGCCCGCCGAGGGCCTCCGACACGGCCTCCGCGCCCGCCTCGCCGTCCACGCCGTACCGGACGACGGACGTGGCGAGGGGCGTGGAGTTGGCGGTGCCGCCGTCGACGAACCCCTTGGTCACCAGCGCTTGCAGCACCCGGCCGGCCAGCCCCGGCACGCCGGAGGCGTTGCGCACCTCGACGGTGACGGTGGAGTTGTCGATCGCGGGGGCCGCGGTGGTCGGCGCGTTCGGGTCGGCGCTGAGGTTCTTGAAGAACTTGCGCACCTCGCGCTCGTTCACCTCGACCGCCATGCCGTCCTCGGGCGTGTTCAGCTCGGGGTTTCCGGTCGGGATGGTCTCGAACTTGAGGTTGCCGCCGGTCAGGTCCTTCATCTGGCTGGCGAACCGCAGCACGTCCCAGCCCTGGTCCAGCACGATGGACTTGGTCAGCGCGTCGATCAGGGAGCTGAGCTTGCCCGGGTCGGACAGGGTGCCGGCGGAGAGGATCTGCTTGGCCAGGCCCGCCATGAACACCTGCTGGCGCACGATCCGGTCGAGGTCGCCGCGCAGCAGCCCGTGCCGCTGCCGGACGAACGCCAGCGCGTCGCGGCCCTGGATCTTCTGCTGACCCGCGGCGAAGTCGGCGCCGGAGAACTCGTCCCGGGTGGCCTGGTTGAGGCACACGTCCACGCCGCCGACGGCCTTGGTGATCTCGTAGAACCCGACCAGGTTGATCTCGGCGTAGTGGTCGACGGTGACGCCGGTCAGGCCCTCGACGGTCTCGATGAGGTTCCGCGCGCCGCGCTGCCGGGACTGCGCCTCGATCTCCTGCGGGTTGGTGACGCCCTTGCGCTCCAGCTCGGCGATCGCGTCGTTCTTGCCGTACCCGTACGCGGAGTTGATCTTGTGCCGGCCGTAGCCGCCGGCGATCGTCACGTACGCGTCGCGCGGGAACGACACCGCGACGGCCTTGCCGCCGTCGTTCGGCACGTGCATCAGGATCAGCGTGTCGGTGTTCAGGCCGCCCGCCGACTCGTCGCCCGCCTGGAGCTCCCGCAGGATCTCCTCGGGCAGCGGGTTGCCCTTGGCGTCGGTGCGGCTGTCCATGCCGACCATGAGGATGTCGACCGAGCCGTCGGCGGGCTTCTCGCCGCCGCCCTGGTCGCCGATCACGTCCGTCGTGGTGAGGCCGCTGGTCAACGACTGGAAGTTCGCCCACGCGTAGCCCGTGCCGAGGAGCACGATCGCGGAGAACAGCGCGAGGACCGAACGGCCGGCCACCGAGCCGCCGCTCGTGCGGCTCGCCGGGGGACGGCGCGGCGGACCCGTGCGGACGGGCGGACGCGGCCGCTGGCCGGAGGACGGTTGGTCGCCGGTCGCGGGGCGACGG
>NZ_JBHTLK010000292.1:0-7360 GCF_042678885.1 Saccharothrix hoggarensis | reverse complement strand
CCGACGAGCAGGTCAAGATCCGCGGCTTCCGCATCGAACCCGGCGAGGTCGAGGCCGCCCTCACCCGCCACCCCGACGTGCGCGAGGCCGTGGTCGTCGCCCGGGAGGACGGCGGCGCCAAGCGCCTCGTCGCCTACGTCGTGCCCACCGACTCCACCGTGCCCACCACGGCGGACCTGCGGTCCTGGCTGGGGAGCACCCTGCCCGACTACATGGTGCCCGCCGCGTTCGTCGCACTGGACGCGGTGCCCGTGACGCCCAACGGCAAGGTCGACCGCCGCTCCCTGCCCGCCCCCGACCTCGCCGCGGCCCGCGGTCGCCACGTCGCACCGCGCACCGACGCGGAGCGCGACGTCGCCGACATCTGGTCCGAGGTGCTCGGCGTGCCGGGCATCGGCGTCGAGGACAACTTCTTCGAGCTGGGCGGCGACTCCATCCTCAGCATCCGGGTGATCTCCCGGCTGCGCACCGCGTTCGACGTGGAGATGTCGCCGCGCGCCCTGTTCACCCACCCGACCGTCGCGGGGCTCGCCGAGCTGGTCTCGGCCTCCGCCCGCGTCCGCACGGCCGACATCCCGGTCGTGCCGCGCGACGGGGCGCTGCCGCTGTCGTTCGCGCAGCAGCGGCTGTGGTTCCTCGACCAGTTCGAGCCCGGCGGCGTCGACTACCTGACGCCGTCGATCCTCCGGCTGCGCGGCCCGCTGGACGTGGCCGCGCTCGACACGGCGTTGACCGCGCTGGTGGCGCGGCACGAGTCGCTGCGCACCTCGTTCGACACCGTCGACGGGCGGGGCGTGCAGGTCGTGCACCCGGCGCACCGCGTCCGGGTGCCGCTGGTCGACCTCACCGGGCGGCCCGCGGCCGAGCTGGAGCGCGTGCTCACCGAGGAGACGACCACCCCGTTCGACCTGCGCGACGCCCCGCTGCTGCGTGCGCGGCTGGTGCGGCTGGGACCGGACGACCACGTCCTGTCCCTGGTGCTGCACCACATCGTCACCGACGGCTGGTCCAACGGCGTGCTGCTGGGAGAGCTGGGCGCCTGCTACGAGGCCGCCACGCTCGGCACCGAGGCCAAGTTGCCGGAGCTGCCCGTGCAGTACGCCGACTACGCGGTGTGGCAGCGCAAGGCGCTGACCGAGGAGACCGTGGAGGAGCACCTCGCCCACTGGCGGCGCGCGCTCGACGGCGTCCGGCCGCTGGAGCTGCCCACCGACCGGCCCCGGCCGGCGACGCGCGGCAAGCAGGGCGCGCTGGTGCACTTCCGGGTCCCCGCCGAGGTCACCGACCGGCTCAAGGCCCTGGCCCGGCAGCAGGACGGCACCCTGTTCATGGTGCTGCTGGCCGCCTGCCAGGTGCTGTTCTCGCGCTGGTCCGGGCAGCGGGACATCGCGGTCGGCACCGTCGTGTCCGGCCGTGACCGCACCGAGCTGGAGGGGCTGGTCGGCTTCTTCGTCAACACGCTGGTGCTGCGCGCCGACGTCGACCCCCGGCACCGCTTCACCGAGTTCCTGAGCGGCGTGCGGGAGACCGTGCTCGACGCCTTCGCCCACCAGGACGTGCCGTTCGAGCGGGTCGTGGACGAGGTGCACCCGGTGCGCGACCCCAGCCGCACGCCGCTGTTCCAGGCGATGGTGGTCCTGCAGAACACCCCTGACGACGGCCCGCGCCTGCCCGGCCTGCGCGTCGAGGAGGTGCCGCCGCCGTCGGTGGCCGCGGGCTTCGACGTGTCGTTCCAGTTCCAGGAGTTCGAGGGCCGGCTGGAGGCGGTGCTGACCTACGACACCGCGCTGTTCGACGCCGCCACGGCCGAGCGGATGGCCGCCCACGTCGGCGTGCTGCTCGACGGCGTGGCCGCCGACGCGGACCGCGCCGTCGCCGCCCTGCCGCTGCTGACCGACGACGAGCTGCGGCACGTGCTGGAGGACTGGAACGACACCGGATCAAGCGGTGGCGCACCGGCCTACCACGAGGTCTTCCAGGCGCAGGCCGCCCGCACCCCCGACGCGACGGCCCTGGTGGCAGGCGACCGGTCGTGGTCCTTCGCCGAGTTGAACGCCGACGCCAACCGCCTGGCCCGGCACCTCGTCGCGGCCGGCGTCGGACCCGAGTCCGTCGTGGCGCTGGCGCTGCCCCGCTCGCCGGGGATGGTCGTGTCCGTGCTGGCCGTGCTCAAGGCAGGCGGCGCGTACCTGCCGGTGGACCCCGATCACCCGGCCGACCGCGTCGCCCACCTGCTGGACGACGCGCGGCCCGTGCTCGTGGTCACCACCGGCGACGGCGGCAACATCCCCGACGGGCTGCCGCGCGTGGTGCTCGACGACCCCGCCACGCGCGCGGCCGTCGACGCCCTGCCCGCCACCGACCCGACCGACGACGACCGCGCGGCGACCCTGCGGCCCGAGCACCCGGCGTACGTGATCTACACGTCCGGGTCGACCGGCCGCCCCAAGGGCGTCGTGGTCGAGCACCGCAACCTCGCCAACCTCGTCGCCGACCACCACACCCGCCTGCTGCCCGGCGACGGGACGCGGCTGCGCGGCACTGCCACCGCGGTGTTCTCCTTCGACGCGTCGTGGGAGGGCCTGCTCCTGCTCGCCGCGGGCCACGAGCTGCACCTGGTCGACGACGCCGTCCGGCTCGACCCGCGGGCGATGGCCGAACACCTGGTCCGGAACCGGATCGACTTCCTGAGCTGCACCCCGTCCTACTTCCGGCAGTTGCTGCCCGAGGGCGTGCTGACCCACCCGGAGCACCGGCCGCGGCTGGTGGCCCTGGGCGGCGAGGCCGTGGACGAGCCGCTGTGGCGGGCACTGGCCGACGCAGACGGCGTCACCGGCTACAACCTCTACGGCCCCACCGAGTGCACCGTCGACTCGGTGTGGACTCCGATCGCCGACCGCGACCGCCCGGTGATCGGCACTCCAGGCCGCAACCTGCGCGCCTACGTGCTGGACGCCGAGCTGCGGCCCGCGCCGATCGGCGTCCCCGGCGAGCTGTACCTGGCCGGCGACCAGGTGGCGCGCGGCTACCTGCACCGGCCCGGCCTGACCGCGGAGCGGTTCGTCGCCGACCCGTTCGGCACGCCCGGCACCCGCATGTACCGCACCGGCGACGTGGTCCGGTGGACCGCCGACGGCGTGCTGGAGTACCAGGGCCGCGCGGACGACCAGGTCAAGGTCCGGGGCTACCGCATCGAGCCCGGTGAGATCGAGGCCGCCCTGACCCGTCACCCCGACGTGGCCCAGGCCGTCGTCGTCGCCCGCGAGGACGAACCCGGCCACCAGCGGCTCGTCGGGTACGCGGTGCCCGCCGGCTCGACCGCGCCCACCGCCGACGACCTGCGGGCCTGGCTCAAGCGCGACCTGCCCGACTACATGGTGCCGTCGCTGTTCGTCGTGCTGGACGAGCTGCCCAAGACCGACAGCGGCAAGGTCGACCGCCGCGCCCTGCCCGCCCCCGACGCGCGCGGCGGCGTGCAGGAGGGCTACGTGCCGCCCCGCACGCCCGTCGAGCAGGAGCTGGCAAGCGTGTGGGCCGAGGTGCTGCGGGTCGAGCGCGTCGGCGTGCACGACAACTTCTTCGGCCTGGGCGGCGACTCGATCCTGAGCATCCAGCTCGTCTCCCGTGCCCGGCAGGCCGGGCTGGAGCTGGTCACCAAGGACGTCTTCACCCACCAGACCGTCGCCGAGCTGGCCACCGTCGTGCGCACCGGCGCCGGGCGGACCGCCGAGCGGCCCGACATCGCCGGACCCGCGCCGCTGACCCCCATCCAGCGCTGGTTCCTCGACTCGGCGCAGGACCCTCACCGCTTCACCATGTCGTTCCACCTGGAGCTGGAGGAGGACGTGGACCCGGTGGCGCTGTCACGCGCCGTGGACGCGGTCGTCGCCCACCACGAGGCGCTGCGCACCCGGTTCACCCAGCTGGACGGCCAGTGGCGGCAGGAGCCCGCGCCGGTCGGCCTCGGCGGGCACCTGAAGTACTACGACGTGTCCGGCCTGGACGAGAGCTCCCGTGCCAAGACCGTGGCCGCGGTCGTCAAGGCGGCCCGGTCCGGCCTCGACATCGCCCAGGGGCCCCTGCTGCAAGCCCTGCTGTTCGCCGACGGGAACCGGCCGAGCTTGTTCCTCACCGTGCACCACCTCGTGGTGGACGGCGTGTCGTGGCGCGTCCTGCTCGACGATCTGGAGACGGCCTACCGCCAGGTCGTCGCCGGGCAGGACGTCGACCTCGCGCCGGTGGGCACCCGCTTCACCCAGTGGGCTCACCGACTGGCCGAGCACGTGCGCTCTGGCGCGTTCGACGACGAGTTGGCCTACTGGAGCGCGGTGCTCGACGGCGAGCCCGGCGCGCTCCCGGTGGACCGCGACGGTCCCAACACCGCCGGGTCCACCCACGTCGTATCGGTCCGGCTCGACCGCGACCACACCGACGCCCTGCTGCACCGGGTGCCCGACGCCTACCGCACGCAGGCCAACGACGTGCTGCTCAGCGCGCTGGGCCGGGCGCTGGCCGACTGGACGGGCCGCGACCGGGTGGCCGTCACGATGGAGGGCCACGGCCGCGAGGACGTGCTCGACGGCGTGGACACCTCGCGCACGGTCGGCTGGTTCACCACCCAGTACCCCATCGCGCTCACCGTCCCCGCCGGGGATTGGGGCACTGTGCTCAAGTCGGTCAAGGAGCAGGTGCGGGCCGTGCCCCGCCGCGGCTTCGGTTACGAGGCCCTGCGGCAGCTCGGCACGGTCGGCGCGGCGGTCCTCGGCGGCGCGGCGCTGCCCCCGGTCAGCTTCAACTACCACGGGCAGTGGGGCGTGGCATCCGACGAGGGGGAGGGCCTGTACCGGGCCCGGCTGGACACCCCCGGCGACGAGGCGCCCGCCCACAGCGCGCGGGCGTTCCTGCTCGACGTCGTCGGCGGCGTCGAGGACGGCGAACTGGTCCTGTCGTGGTTCTACTCCGAGAACGTGCACGACGAGTCGACCGTGCGCGCGGTGGCCGAGGCGACGATGGCCGCGTTGCGGGGGATCGTGGAGCACTGCGCGCGGCCGGAGGCCGGTGGTCGCACGCCGTCGGACTTCCCGCTGGCGCGGCTGGACCAGGCCGCGGTGGACCGCCTGGTCGGTGACGGCCGGTCGGTCGAGGACCTGTACCCGCTGACCCCGCTCCAGGCGGGCATGGTGTTCCACACGCTGGTGGACGACACCTCCGACGCCTACTTCAACCGGTTCCGGCTGCGGCTGGCCGGCGTCACCGACCCGCGGGCGCTGGCCGAGGCGTGCCGCCGCGTCGTGGACCGCACCACCGTGCTGCGCAGCACCGTGGTGTGGGAGGGCGTGGAGGAGCCGCTCCAGGTCGTGCACCGCCGGGTCGAGGTGCCGGTCGCGCACCACGACTGGCGGCACCTGTCCGAACCGGAGCGGGAGGCCGCCCACGAGCGGCTGATGGCCGAGAGCGCCGACGAGCTGGACCTGACCCGGCCACCGCTGCTGCGACTGGCCGTGGCGCGGTTGACCGACGACGAGGTCACCTTGTTCTGGACCGCCCACCACGTCCTGATGGACGGGTGGAGCCTCGCCCAGGTGCTGGCAGAGGTGTGCGAGCAGTACGCCGCCCTCGCCGGGGACCGCGCGCCGCGGCTCGCCCCGCGCCGACCCTTCCGCGACTACCTGCGGTGGCTCGCGGAGCAGGACATCGCGGCGGCCGAGCAGCACTGGCGGCAGGTGCTGGCGGGCGTCGAGTCGCCTACCCCGCTGCCCTGGGACCGGCCGCCCGTCGAGGCGCACCGCGCCGCGTCCAGCGCCTCGGTCGGCGCCGAGCTGACCCCGGAGCGGTCGGAGGCACTGGACCGGGTGGCTCGCACCGCCGGTCTCACGGTGAACACGGTGGTGCAGGGTGCGTGGGCGTTGTTGTTGTCGCGTTTCAGCGGTGAGTCGGATGTGGTGTTCGGGACGACGGTGTCGGGTCGTCCGGCGGAGTTGCCGGGTGTGGAGTCGATGGTCGGCCTGTTCATCAACACCGTGCCGACCAGGGCGACCGTGCGCGGTGACGCCGTGACCCTGGCGTGGCTCAAGGAGCTCCAGGCCGAGCAGATCGAGTCGCGGCGGTTCGACTTCGTGTCGTTGGCCGACCTGAGGTCGTGGAGCGACGTGCCGGCGGGCGCGAACCTGTTCGACAGCGCCGTGGTGTTCGAGAACTACCCCGTGGACGACCTGGTCAACGCCGAGCAGCAGGTCCGCGTCCTGGAGGTCGAGGGCGCCGACACCACCAGCTTCGCGCTCGCCCTCAGCGCCAACCTCGGCGACCGGCTGCGCCTGGAGCTGGACTACGACCCCCGCCTGTTCGACCCCGCGACCGCCGAACGCCTCGCCGCCCGCCTGGTGGTGCTGCTGGACGCCATCGCGACCGACGCGGACCGGCCGTTGGCCGAGTTGCCGCTGATGGACGAGGAGGAGCGTCGGCGGGTGGTGGTGGAGTGGAACGACACGGCGGGTGAGGTGCCGGCGGTGACGTTCCCGGAGGTGTTCGAGGCGCAGGTTAGGGCGACTCCGGACGCGACCGCGCTGGTGGTGGGGGACCGGTCGTCGACCTTCGCCGAGTTGAACGCCCGCGCCAACCGCCTCGCTCGCCACCTGGTGTCGGTCGGCGTCGGACCCGAGCGCGTGGTCGGGCTGTCGCTGCCGCGCACGGTGGAGTTCGTGGTGGCGCTGCTGGCGGTGTGGAAGGCCGGTGGCGTCTACCTGCCGATCGACCCGGACCTGCCCGCGGACCGCGTGGACTTCCTGATCGGCGACGCGAACCCCGTGCTGGTGGTCACCACGGCGCTGCTCGACTCGCCGGAGGTCGCCGCGGTCACCGGATCCGCCGACCTGACCGACGAGGACCGGCTCGCGCCGCTGCGCCCGGACAACGCGGCCTACGTGATCTACACGTCGGGGTCGACGGGCACGCCCAAGGGCGTGGTGGTGGAGCACCGCAGTCTGGTCAACCTGCTGGTCAACCACCGCGAGGACTTCGTCGCGGACGCCGGTGGCGGGCGGCTGCGCGTGGCGCTGTCGGCGGTGTTCTCCTTCGACACGTCCTTGGAGGGCTTCGTGCTCATGGCCGACGGCCACGAGCTGCACGTGCTCGACGAGGACCTGCGACTGGACCCGCCGGCGCTGGTGGACTACGTCGTGGAGCGCCGCATCGACTTCATGGACCTCACGCCGTCCTACGCGCAGCAGTTGCTGTCGGCCGGGCTGCTGGACCGGGAGCACCGGCCCAAGGTGCTGATGCTCGGCGGCGAGGCGATCGGCGAGTCGCTGTGGCGTCGGCTGGGCGAGGTGCCCGGCGTGGCGAGCTACAACTTCTACGGCCC
>NZ_JBHTLK010000291.1:0-7427 GCF_042678885.1 Saccharothrix hoggarensis | reverse complement strand
GCGCGCCGGCGTCCGGCATCGCCACCGCCGCGCCGCGGCGCCGGTCCGCGGACCGGTTGCGCCAGCGCTTCGCCACCTACCAGCGCGGCGTCCAGCTCGGTCGCCAGTCCGGCGACGACGCCGCGATGCCGTGGGAAGGCCTGTCGTTCGGCAACGCAGACAACGCCGCCACCGCAGGCGGCAATCAGACCAAGGAGCAGAAGTGACCACCGCAGCCGAGGAACTGGACAACTTCAGTTGGCTGGTCGACGACTTCGTCGCCCGGGTCGCGGGCGTCGCGCACGCGATCGTGGTCTCCGCGGACGGCCTGTTGCTCGCGTCCTCGGAGCGCCTGCCGATCGACCGCGCCGAGCAGCTGGCGGCCGTCGCGTCCGGTCTGGTGAGCCTGAACCTGGGCGCCGCGCGCTGCTTCGAGGCCGGTGACGTCAAGCAGACCGTGGTGGAGATGGAGCGGGGCTACCTGTTCCTGATGTCCATCAGCGACGGCTCCTGCCTGGCCGTGCTGGCCGCGCCGAACTGCGACATCGGCCTCATCGGCTACGCGATGGCGCGGCTGGTCGAGCGGGTCGGCGTCCAGCTCACCCCGGAGATCCGCTCCCAGCTGCACGTCGCCATGCGCGGCTGAGGTCCACCACCCCGGCGAAGTCCTACTACTAGGGAAAGCAGAGCAACATGAGCGGTGGCGCTCCCGGACGGCCGGGGTCATCCGCGGCGAGCCTGTCCGTCACGTCGACCAAGATCGTGGTGGCGGGCGGGTTCGGTGTCGGCAAGACGACCTTCGTCGGGTCGGTGTCCGAGATCGTGCCGCTGACCACCGAGGCGGTGATGACCGAGGCGAGCGTCGGCGTGGACGACCTGTCGGCCACGCCGAACAAGATGACCACCACGGTGGCCATGGACTTCGGCCGCGTGTCGCTGGACAGCGACCTCATCCTGTACCTGTTCGGCACCCCCGGCCAGCACCGGTTCTGGTTCATGTGGGACGACCTGGTGCGCGGCGCGATCGGCGCGGTCGTGCTGGTCGACACGCGGCGGCTGTCCGACGCGTTCGCGTCGATCGACTTCTTCGAGGACCGCGAGCTGCCCTACGTGGTCGGCGTGAACTGCTTCGACGGGCTGCTGCACCACCGCATCGAGGACATCCGGGAGGCGCTGACGATCGACCAGTCGGTGCCGATCGTGCCCTGCGACGCGCGGAACCGGCAGTCCACCAAGCAGACGCTCATCACGCTGGTCCAGCACGCGATGATGCAGCCGACGTTCGCCTGATCGGTCCCGCGGCGGGCCGCGACGGGGGAAACCCGGTCGCGGCCCGCCGTCGTCCGCGCCAGACTCGGGCGAATGAGCGAACAGCCCGTGAACCGGGACGTGGCCGCCCACTACGACCTGCTCAACGAGTGGGGCCCGAGCGACGACTTCTACCTCGGCCTGGCGATGTCGGCGGACTCCGTGCTGGACGTGGGCTGCGGCACCGGCCTGCTGCTCCACGTGGCGCGGACGACCGGACACCTCGGCCGGCTCGTCGGGCTCGACCCCGACCCGTCGATGCTCGCCGTGGCCTGCCGGCGGCCTGACATCGACTGGGTCGAGGGCCATCTGGGCACGGCGTCGTTCGACGCCGAGTTCGACCTGGTCCTCATGACCGGGCACGTGTTCCAGGTGTTCCTCACCGACGAGGACGTGCGCGCGCAGTTCACCGCCGTCCGCAAGGCGCTCAAGCCGGGCGGGCGGTTCGCGTTCGAGACCCGCAACCCGGGCGCACGGGCGTGGGAGCGGTGGTCGCCGGAGCACGGCGTCGACATCGTCGGCGAGCGCGGTGAACGGGTGCGCGTCGAGCACCACGTGGCGAGCGTGGAGAACGGTTTGGTGCGGTTCAGCGAGACCCACCGCGGCGCCGACTGGCCGGAACCCGTCGTGGAGTGGGCCACGCTGCGGTTCGCCACCGCGGCCGAGGTCGACGCGCTCCTGCGGGACTGCGGGTTCGAGGTCGCCGAGCGCTACGGCTCCTGGGACCGCGCTCCGTTCACCGACACCAGTCGCGAGATCATCTCGATCGCACGACCAGGTCGACCTCCGGCAGGTCGTGCTCGCTGACGACGAGCGCGCCGGCCGCCCGCACCAGCGGCAGGACGGCGGCCAGCGCGTCGCGCGCCAGCGGTTCGCACGGCGGCGCGGCCGGCTCCACGCCGTGCAGCCGGTGACGTTCCACAATGGACAGTTCCGGCAGGGCGAACGTGACGCCGTGCAGCAGGCGGCGGACGCCCATGTCCGCCAACGCGGTCAGGTTGTCCTCCACCGCGTCCGGGTCCTCGGGCAGGCTGCGCGCGGACAGGCTGAGCCACAGCCGTCGCGGCGGCAGGCTCGACGTGCGCAGCGCCTCCGCGACCTGCGCGGTCAGGTCGGGGCCGCGCGACTGGTCCGGTGACAGGCGGACCACCACCGGCAGGTCCTCGGTGGCGGCGAAGTCGCACGCCTCCTCCAGCAGCCACTCGGCCAGGTGGCCGCTGAGGCCCAGCTCGTCGGCGAACCGCAGGCAGTCGTCGTGCGACACGGGACCGTACTCGGCCTCGTGCCAGCGCAGCCGCGCCGCCACCGCGACCCGTTCGCCGTCCCGCTCCACGGGGAGGTAGTGCAGCGCGATCTCGCCGTTCTGCAACGCGCCCGGCATGGTCGCGATCAGCGACAGCCGCGTCCGGTCGAGGGCGTCCTCGCCGGCGTCGTAGACGCCCCACTGGCCCTTGCCGCCGCTCTGCGCGCGCCGCAGGGTGCTGTGCGCCTGGCGCAGCAACGCCAACGCGTCCGAGCCGCGCGCCGACGTGCGGACGAAACCCATGCCCGCCGACACGCCCACGCCGTGACCGGCCAGCGGCACGGGCTCGGTCAGCGCCTCCTCGATCGCCTCGGCCAGCGCGGAGATCCCCGGCGTGGTGGGGGAGTCCTCGATCAGGACGGCGAACTCGTCGCCGCCGAGCCGGGCCACGGTGGCGTCCTCGTCCGCCACGACGTCGGCCAGCCGACGCGCCACCACCTTCAGCAGCTCGTCGCCGGACTCGTAGCCGAGGCCGTCGTTGACGATCGCCACGCTGTCCACGTCGAGGTAGATCAACGTGAGCGAACCGGGCCGGCCCAGCACCTGCTCCAGCTTCGACAGGAAGCTCTGCCGGTTCGGCAGGCCGGTCAGCACGTCGTGCAACGCCTGGTGGCGCAGGTAGTCCCGCAGCACGTGCTGCTCGGTGGTGTTCTCGACGACGGCGACGTGCCACCGCGGGCGCCCCTGGTCGTCGCGCACCGCGGACAGCGCCACGTCCGTCCACAGTGGATCGCCGGCCTCGTCGGCGAACTCGCGGCGGAACCGGGTGACGTCCCCGTCGTCGGCGAAGTCGTCGGGCGTGAGGAGGGCGGCCGGGTCCAGCGCGGCCGGGGCCAGCATCGCCTTCAGCGCCGGGTTGGCCTCCACCAGCGCGCCGTCCGCGTCGAAGATCGCGATCCCGGCCGTGGAACCCTGGAACACGCGCCGGAACAGGGCTTCGCGCTCGTCGGGCGTCGACGGGCCGGTCAGGGCCACCGGTCGTTCGGCGCGCGCGTCGACCGCCGCCACGGGGAGGTGCGCCGCGGCGGCTGCGGGTCTGGCGGCTTCGGTCATCGGGCTTTCGTGCGGCGGCGGGGGACTTCGGCGGCGGGCTTCGTCGGCGGGGACTGCGTTGAAGGGGACTGCGTTGGCGGGACTTCGGGCAGACGAAGATCAGCACCTTGAATCTTCGGACCGGTGGCCATCGGCGTCAAGGGCCGCCGCGAGCCCGCCCTGTCCACCGTCGGGTCGCCGGGCACGCGAAGGCCCCGCCACGAGCACCCTGGTGCCGTGACGGGGCTACACGCAGACCCAGTCCGTGACGACGGTCGTGCCGCCGACCTCGCAGCGGAACCGCACCGGACCGGGCGGTGGCGGGCCGAGCAGGAACATGCCGACCTCGTCCAGCTCCGCCTCCTCCAGCGGACCGGCGGCCGTGAGCAGCTGCACCCGGCCCGGCCGGGCGGGCAGGACCTGGCCCGCGACACCGGCCTCGGTCACCTCGACCTGCACCGAGAAGCCCTCGGCGTCGAACACGAGCTGCCGCGCCGTCTGCGCCGCCCGCGCCCGCACCGCCAGGTCGGCGTCCAGCACGGAGTCGTAACTGGTCAACGCCATCAGCTCGGCGTCCACCGTGCGCCACGTGTACGCGGCGCGCGCCGCTTCGCGCATGTGCCCGGGCACGTCGCGCTCCTCCGCGAGAGCTCCGCGCAGCTCCCGCAGCAGCACGTCATCGCTGTCCCACCCCGGATCGTCCGTCAACACCGAGCACACCTCCTCCGCCAACCGGTCGCGGGCCGGCGAGCCGCAGCACCGCGGGGGTCTTCCGCAACTTCTCCAGGCACCTGATCCGCGTGGGCCCGATGCTGCCCACCGGGATCGCCAGCTGCTCGCTGACCGCCGCGTAGCTGGGCGGCGGGTCGGCCATGAGCCTGGCCAGGAGCACGCGGCACTGCTCGGACAGCGACCGGAAGCCCTCGCGGAGCGCCTGCCGCCGCTCGGCGGCCTCCATCTCCTCGTCCAGGTCCGCGATCGCGTCGTCCGGGCTCGCCGGCTCGTCCTCGGACTGCGGGTCGTACGGCAGGGTGCGCTGCTGGATCCGCAGCATCCGCAGGCACTCGTTGCGCGTGGTCGTGGCGATCCAGCCGGGCAGCGCCTCGGCGTCCCGCAGCCTGCCGATCTGCTCCACCAGGCGCAGCCACACCGTCTGGTTGACGTCGGCGGCGTCCGCGGGGCGCAGCCGGTGCCGGTGGATCACCGCGAGCACCAGCGGCGTGTAGCGGTCGACGATCTCGTTCCAGGCACACCGGTCGCCCTCCGCCGCCGCGCCGACCAGCGCGGCGATCGGGGATGCAGGGGTCACGTCCCCTCCTCTTGTCCAGGGGATGCTGCGCCTCCGCCCCGGTCGGCGCCGGCGCGGACCCCAGCGGGGTCACGGACTTCGGATTCGTTGCTGCCACAGACTACGGAGGGGGGACCTCGGCGCCAGATACCTCTATTGGACGAAAACCCCGTATCCGGGGAAGTACTCGGGCTTCCCGACGAGCAGGTGGTCCCGCGCGGCGGTGGCGGACAGGCCGTGCGTGGTCATGGTCTCGGCGATCCGGCCGGCCACGTGCGGCGCGGCGAACGACGTGCCCAGCCAGTACGCGAACCGGTCGAAGACGCCGATCGGCTCGCCTTCCAGCACCCACTGGCCCTTGAGGTACGTGCTGGTCCGGTTGCCGACCGCGCACGCGTCCACCCAGTGCCCGTGGTTCGAGTAGCACGCGGGGGACAGCTTCTGGTCCAGCTCCTCGGCGACGGCCGCCACCGCGACCACGCCGGGCAGCGCGGCGGGCCAGCACGGCCGGTTGGTGCCCTGGTTGCCCGCGGAGGCGACGACCACGACCCCGGCGGGCAGGTCGGCGACCGCCCGGCGGACCGGCTCGGACGCCACGTCGTCCTGGGTGAAGCAGCCCAGCGAGATGGTGACGACGTGGACCTTCTCGTCGAACGACGACAGCGCGAGGACGAAGTCCTCCTCGGTGCCGAGGCCGGTCTGGTCGAGCGCCTTCTCCGGGTCCAGCCGGACACCCGGCGCGGCCTGCCGGACCACGCCCGCGACGAACGTGCCGTGGCCGCCCTCGACCGCGAACACGTCGTCGTGCGCGTAGGCCGGGTCGACCTCTTCGGGCTTGGGGAGGAACGCGCCGCCCAGCCACAGCGGGTGGTCGTTCCCGGCGGAGTTCGAGATGCCCGTGTCGACGACGCCCACGACGACGCCCTTGCCGTGCCCGGCGGAGCCGTCGTCGGGGTCCGGCAGCGGGTCGGCCACGTGCGGCGGGTGGCCGGGGTGGCCGTGCATGTTGCCGCCGTGGCCGACGAGCACGTGGTGCGGCTGCACGAACGGCGTGCGCTCGCCGGGCCACTGCGCCGGGTCGCGCAGCAGGCGGACGACGTCCGGGATGTCGTCGGGGTTGCGCGGCAGCACCAACCGGGCCAGGCCCGCGAAGTCACGGCCGCGGTCGGTGGGGATGTTGTTCTGCGCGAGCTTGCGGCGGACCCGCTCGACGTCCTCGGTGATGGTCAGCAGCTCACCGGCGACGAAGAGGAACTCGCGCCCGCGCTCGGTGTGGATCCGGAAGTTCTTGTGCTCGAGGATCGCCCGGTGGAAGGCTCTCCCGTACAGCTCGGAGCGATTCGAGGGTTCGGACACCGAGGCCTCACAGCAGCGTCGACGGGTGCTGAGCCAGAGCAAGCTACCACGGTGACTTGACCATAAGATGGTTTCGTGGCCGGGGTTTCCGCCACCGCGGCACTGGAAGCCCGGCAACGGGACCCGCGGGCGGCAGCAGAGATGGGCCGTTCGGCGCTGAAGGCGGCCCGCGCGGCGGGTGACGCCGAGGAGGCGTCGATCGCCGAGCGCGCGATCGGCCTGTCGCTGCGCGAGCTGCACGACTTCGACGGCGCGCTGCGGCACCTGCGCCGGTCCATCCGCGTCGCCGAGCGCGCGGGTTCCCGGCGGCTCGCGGCGCTCGCCCGGGTGAGCCTCGCGTTCGTGCTGTCGAACACCGGCCGGCACACGCAGGCGTTGCGGGCCATCAACACGGCGCTGCCCGAGCTGCGCGGCGGCGACGCGGACATCGCGCGCATGCAGCGCGGGCTCGTCCTGCACTACCTGTGCCGCTACGAGGAAGCGCAGCGCGAGTACAACTGGGCGATCGACGCGGCCCGCCGCACCGACGACAAGCTCGGCGAGGCGCGCGCCCGCAACAACCGGGGGCTCCTGCGCGCCTACACGGGCGGCCTGCGCGCGGCGGACGAGGACTTCGACCGCGCGGCCGCCCTGTACCGGGAGCTGGACCAGGGGCTCGCGGTCGCCGACGTGCGGTGGAACGCGGGGATCTCCGCGTCACGGGCGGGCGACGTGCCGCGGGCGTTGACGATGTTCGCCGAGGCCGAGCGCGAGTACCGGCGGCTGGCCGTGCCGCGGCCCGCGCTGCTGATCAACCGGCTGGAGCTGCTGGTGTCCGTGCCGCTGCTGGAGGAGGCGCGGGCGGCGGCCGACCGGGCGCTGGAGGAACTGGGCGGCGACCTGGTGCTGGCGCGCTCGGAGGCGTTGTTCCACCGGGCCCGGATCGCGTTGCTGGAGGGCGACCTCGACCGGGCCGTCGAGCTGGCCGTGGCGGCGCGCAAGGGGTTCCGCCGGGAGCGGCGCGAGGTGTGGGAGGCGGGCGCGCGGCACGTCGAGCTGCGGGCCGCGTACCTGAGCGGGCAGCGGACGCGAGCGCTGGTGACGGCGTTGACGAAGGTGGCGTCCCGGTTGCACGCGCTGGGCTGGCGGATGGCGGCGCTGGAGGCGCGGGTCGACGCGGTC
>NZ_JBHTLK010000290.1:0-7552 GCF_042678885.1 Saccharothrix hoggarensis | reverse complement strand
GCGTGCTGCTCACCGCCGAGCCGGAGGGCCCGGTGGCCGCGTCCGCCGCCCAGCAGGCGCTGCTCATCCCGCCGCGGGTGCCGGTGCCGCAGGGCTTCGGCTTCGCCCGCGCGTTCGGCGCGTGGCTCGTGGCGCTGAAGGCGTTGCGCCTGGTCGAGGTGGACGTGCAGGCCGTCGCGGACGAGCTGGACCGGGAGGCCGAGCGGTGCCACCCGATGCACGAGTCGTTCGTCAACCCGGCGAAGACGCTCGCGCTGCGGATCGCGGAGCGCACCCCGCTGCTGTGGGGCCTCGACGACCTGGCCACGGCCGTCGCCGTGCACGGCGCGGGCGCGTTGGCCGCTTACGCGGGCGTGGTGAGCGACGTCGCCGGCTATCCTCAGGCGCTGACCCGGTCGGTGCTGCACCGCCGGGCCGTGCGCGGCACGTCCGGCGCCGACCTGTTCGCCGATCCGGACGAGGAGCAGGACGGCCTGGTCAGGGTGCTGCTGCTGGCCGTGCGCCAGGGCCCGCAGGCCGAGTTCGCCCGGCGGGTCGCGATGGAGACCTTGTCCGGAGCCGACGTGCTCGAACCGGCCGAGGAGGTGAGCGGCGGGGACGCCGTGTGCGCCGCGCTGCTCGCCCTGCGGTTCGAGCTGGCCGCGCTGTACCTGGGTCTGGCGGCGGGAACGCTGGGCGGGCCCGGGGCGTACGCGCCGGCCGTGTGAGGGGATGACTGTGGAACTGCTGCACAACGCGGTGCGCGCGTACGCGTGGGGATCACGCACCGCCATCGCGGAGCTGCTCGGGAAGGAGGTGCCGACGCCGCACCCCGAGGCCGAGCTGTGGATGGGCGCCCACCCCGGCGACCCGTCCCGGGTGGTGGCGCCGGACGGCGGTTCACGGTCGCTGCTCGACCTGCTCGCCGACGACCCCGAGGGGCAGCTGGGCGCGCGCTGCGCCGACCGCTGGGGCAGCCGGTTGCCGTTCCTGCTGAAGGTGCTGGCGGCGGACGAGCCGCTGAGCCTGCAGGCGCACCCCTCCGCCGAGCAGGCCGCGAACGGGTTCGCCGCCGAGGACGCGGCGGGCGTGCCGATCGACTCGCCGATCCGCAACTACAAGGACCCGTCCGCGAAGCCCGAGCTGATCTGCGCGCTGACCGAGTTCCACGCCCTGGCGGGGTTCCGCGACCCGTTGCGCACGGCGGTGCTGCTGCGGTCGCTGGACGCGCCCGACTTCGCCCCGTACGGCGAGCTGCTGGCCGCCCAGCCGGACGACAGCGGCCTGCGGGCGCTGTTCACCACGTTGATCACGTTGCCGCAGACCACGCTGGACCTGCTGTTGCCGCAGGTCCTCGACGCGTGCGTGCTGCACGTGAAGGAGCACGGCGAGTTCGACCTCGAGTGCCGGACGATCCTGGAGCTGGGTGAGGCGTACCCCGGCGACGCGGGCGTGCTGGCCGCGTTGCTGCTCAACCGGATCGTGCTCCAGCCCGGCGATGCGATCTACCTGCCCGCGGGCAACCTGCACGCGTACCTGCACGGCACCGGCGTGGAGATCCTGGCGAACTCGGACAACGTGCTGCGCTGCGGGCTGACGCCGAAGCACGTGGACGTGCCCGAGCTGATGCGCGTGCTGGACTTCGGGTTCGGCGACATGCCGGTGCAGACCGGCGTGGAGACGTCGCCGGGCCTGTGGATGTACCGGACGCCGTGCCCGGAGTTCGAGCTGTCCCGGATCGAGGTCGGGCCGTCGTCGTCGACCGGGGACGTCCGGGTGGACCACACCGGCCCCCAGATCCTCCTCTGCACGCGGGGCCGGGCACGCGTGACGACCGGCCGCCAGTCGCTCGTGCTGGACCGGGGCCAGTCCGTGTGGCTGTCCGCGCAGGACCCGGCCGCGGTGATCTCGGCGGACATCGACACCCAGCTTTTCCGCGCCACCGCCGGCGTTGAGTAGGGTCACACCGACAAATCGGACTGTGGGCTTAGGGAGCAACCGTGTCAGCAGGGGGCGGGACCAAGGCGATCATCGCCGCACTGGTGGCCAACGCCGGGATTGCCGTGGCCAAGTTCGTCGGCTTCCTGATCACCGGATCATCGTCGATGCTGGCCGAGTCGGTGCACTCGGTGGCGGACACCTCCAACCAGGGCTTGCTGCTGCTGGGCCAGAAGACGGCGCGGCGCGCGGCCACCCCGAACCACCCGTTCGGGTTCGGTCGGGACCGGTACTTCTACTCGTTCATCGTCGCGTTGATGCTGTTCAGCCTCGGCTCCGTGTTCGCCCTGTACGAGGGCATCCACAAGCTGGAGTCGCACGAGGAGCTGAGCAGCCCGCTGGTCGCGGTGGTGATCCTGGTCGTCGCGATCGGCCTGGAGATCTACAGCTTCCGCACCGCGATCGTGGAGTCGCAGAAGATCAAGGGTGACGCCACGTGGTGGCAGTTCATCCGGCAGTCGAAGGTGCCGGAGCTGCCGGTCGTGCTGCTGGAGGACGCGGGCGCGCTGTTCGGCCTGGTCCTGGCGCTGATGGGCGTCGGCCTGTCGACCATCACCGGTGACCCGGTGTGGGACGCGATCGGCACCATCAGCATCGGCGTGCTGCTGGGCGTCATCGCGGTCATCCTGATCGTGGAGATGAAGTCGCTCCTGATCGGCGAGGGCGCGGCGCCGGCCGAGCTGGACGTCATCACGGACGAGCTCGCGGCCGGCAAGGTGCAGCGCGTGATCCACATCCGGACGCAGTACATCGGGCCGGACGAGCTGCTGGTGGCGGCGAAGATCTCGCTCAACCCAGGCCTGACGATCGCCGAGGTGGCGCAGGCCATCGACGACGCCGAGCAGCGCGTGCGCAACAAGGTGCCCGCCGCCCGGCTGATCTACCTGGAGCCGGACCTCGACCGGTCGCGGGTCACCCCGTAGGGACGTTGACCGCGAGAGGGGCGACGAGCCGTGTGCTCGTCGCCCCTCTCGCTTCGGCAGGCGCCTACCCCAGGTGGCTCAGGAGCCGGTCGGCCGCGTCGACGTGCCCGGCGTCGGCGAGCAGCCCGGCCGGCGCGAGCACGTAGTCGCGGTCCACGGTGACGGCGGCCGTGCGCAGGATCGGGCGGAGCACCGGATCGGCGCGCAGCACGCGTTCCACGTCCTCGGTGCTGTCGGCGTGCCGGAAGACGCCCCCGGACAGCACCAGCAGGCCCGCGCCCTGCGGGCCGAGCTGCCCGTCCACCAGCCGCAGGTGCCGGCGGACCGCCAGCACGGCGGCGAGCCCGGCCAGCCTGCGGTCCGCGGTCGGGTCGTCGGGCAGCCACGTCACGTCGGCCGCCGCGTCCGCCGCCGCCTCCCGCAGCACGGCCGCCTCCGCGTCGTCGATCAGCTTCTCCGCGACGGCCTCGGCCACCACGCCGGGCGCGGACCAGCGCATCCCCAGGTCGCCCTCGACGGTGCGGCGGTCCGGCGGCAGCGCCACGGTCCGCTCCGGACCCTCCACAGTGGACACGGCGGAGTAGACGTCCGTGGTCGCGCCGCCGACGTCCACCACCAGCACCGCGCCCTCCCGGTCCCGCATGGCCAGCCGTGACACGCCGCCGAGCACCGCGTCCGGCGTCACCGCGCGCACCAGCCCGCGGAACCGCCGTCCCCGCGACAGCCCCTTGCCGCCGATGACGTGCTCCAGGAACACCTCCCGGATCGCCGCACGGGCGGGGCCGGGCGCGAGTTCGCCCACGTCCGGCAGCACGTTCGCGGTCGGCGCCACCGTCCGGCCCGCCAGCAGCTCCAGCGCCTCGGGCCGGGCGTCGGCGTTGCCCGCCAGCACGATGGGGCACGCCAACCGGTTCGCGCCGATCCGGCGGGCGTTGTGCAGCAGCACCGACGCGTCGCCGCCGTCCGTGCCGCCGAGCAGCAGCACGAGGTCCGGCGCCGCCGCGCGCAACGCCCGGAGGCCCGCGCCGTCGAGCGGGCCGGCCGACACGTGCACGACCTTCGCGCCCGCCGACAGCGCCACCCGGTACCCGGCCTCGGCGCTGACCAACCGCTCCTGCCCCACCACCGCCAACCGCAACCCGCCGCCCGCCGACGAGCACGCGAGCGTGCGCGCGGCCGGTCCGAGCGAGTTCGTGACGACGTCGATGCCTTGAAGCACCTCCGGCGGGGTAGTCGGGTGTTGTGAGGTGCCGAGCAGGTCTCCGGCGTCCGACACCAGGGCGCCCTTGGTCCAGGTGGAGCCGATGTCCAGGCAAAGCACCGTCATGCCCCAAAACTACCGGTGAGGCCGCTGTCGGCCCTCGCCACTACTCTGAACGGACCAACAGGACCGCGAGGTCGCGTCGACCGTTCGGGACTCCTTCCCCGCCGATCACGCTTCTCCGATCGGCGGGGAACGAGGCTCGAACGGTCGACTCCCAGGCGACCGAGCCCGCCGTCTGCGGAGCAGCGGCGATTCAACACAGGGGGATCGAGTGCCGGGCAACGGGCTGTGGCGCACCAAGTCGATCGAGCAGTCGATCGCGGACACCGACGAGCCGGACACCAGGCTGCGCAAGGACCTGACCGCGTGGGACCTGACGGTGTTCGGCGTCGCGGTCGTGATCGGCGCGGGCATCTTCACCCTCACCGCGTCCACCGCGGGCAACCTCGCCGGGCCGTCCGTGTCGCTGGCGTTCGTGCTGGCGGCGGTGGCGTGCGCGCTGGCCGCGCTGTGCTACGCGGAGTTCGCGTCGACCGTGCCGGTGGCCGGCAGCGCGTACACGTTCTCCTACGCCACGTTCGGCGAGTTCATGGCGTGGATCATCGGCTGGGACCTGGTGCTGGAGTTCGCGGTCGGCGCGGCGGCGGTGGCCAAGGGCTGGTCGGTGTACCTCCAGACGGTGCTGGCGCAGGTCGGCGTGACGGTGAAGACCACCACGCCGGTGGCGGGCGTCGACGTCGACTGGGGCTCGCTGCTGCTGATCGCGGTGCTGACCACGTTGCTCGTCATCGGCACGAAGCTGTCGTCGCGGGTCAGCGCGGTGATCACGGCGGTCAAGGTGGCCGTGGTGCTGCTGGTGATCGTGCTCGGCATCGGGTACGTCAAGGCGGCGAACTACAGCCCGTACATCCCGCCGGCCCAGACCGGCGGCGCCACCGCGACCGGGCTGGAGCAGTCGTTGTTCTCGCTGCTCACCGGCTTCGAGGGCAGCACGTACGGCGTGCTGGGGCTGCTCGCCGCCGCGTCGCTGGTGTTCTTCGCGTTCATCGGCTTCGACGTGGTCGCGACGACCGCCGAGGAGACCCGGAACCCGCAGCGCGCCGTGCCGCGCGGCATCCTCGGCTCGCTGGCGATCGTGACGGTGCTGTACGTCGCGGTGTCGCTGGTGATCACGGGCATGCTGCCGTACGACCAGCTGAAGACCCAGCCGGACGGCACGCGGGCCACGTTGGCCACGGCGTTCTCGGCGAACGGCGTCGACTGGGCGGCCACGGTGATCTCGGTCGGCGCGCTGGCCGGTCTGACGACCGTCGTGATGGTGCTCATGCTGGGCCAGTCGCGGGTGCTGTTCGCGATGTCCCGCGACGGCCTCCTGCCGCGCGGCCTGGCCCGCACCGGCAAGAACGGCACGCCGGTCCGGATCACGGTCGTCATCGGCGTGCTGGTCGCGGTGGCGGCGGGCTTCTTCCCGGCGGGCAAGCTGGAGGAGATGGTGAACGTGGGCACGCTGTTCGCGTTCATCCTGGTCTCGGCGGGCGTGCTGGTGCTCCGCAAGACCCGTCCCGACCTGCCGCGCGGCTTCCGCGTGCCGTGGGTCCCGGTGGTGCCGGTGCTGGCGATCCTGGCGTGCCTGTGGCTGATGCTGAACCTGACCGCGTTGACGTGGGTCCGGTTCCTGGCGTGGATGGCGCTGGGCGTCGTCGTGTACTTCGCCTACAGCCGGCGGCACTCGCTGCTGGGCCGCGAGGGCACCACCGCCGTGCCGGTCGTGAAGCACGACGAGATCCCGTGACGGCGCGCCGGGGGACCGGTCCGGGCCCGGATCAGTCCCCCGGCTGCACCGGCGTGCTCGGCTCCGGCGACAGGACCGGGGCCTTGCGGGCGACGGGCAGCACGGGCGCGGCGGGCGGTTCGGCGGTGTCCAGGCCGGCGGCGATCGCCACCGCGCGATCCCACTCCGGGTCGGACGTGTAGTCGGCGTGCCGGTTCACGCCCGGCGCCCACCGGCGACCGGGGAACGGCCCGCGCTGCGGGTCGGGCAGCCAGTGGTCACCGCCGAGCACGAGCGCCCCGGTCGGCCCGCGCAACGCCGGCGGCAGCGCTCCCGACGTGCCGTCCGGCCGGAAGCCCGTGCCGAGCAGCATCCCGTCGAACACCTGCCGGTTCCACGTCATCACCGCGCCGCCCAGCGGGTCCGTGCCGCGGCACAGCGCCCGCCACCGCCCGTCGAGCCCGCCGGCGAGCACCGCGAGCGAGCTGTGCGGCACCACCGCCGGGAACGCCCGCGGGTACGCCCACTGCAACTGCGACCCCGCCGTGACGAGCCCCACCCGCTGCGCGTCGGCCGGGTCGCCCGCCTCCAGCAGCCGGGCCGCCGCGACGGCCGCGAGCAGGCTGCCCTGGCTGTGCCCGGCGAGCACCACGCGCACGCCGGGGTCCGCCAGGTGCTCCCGCACCCGCGCCACCAGCTCCGGCACGACCTTCAACGCGTAGCACGGCGGCACGACCGGGTGCGCCTCGCGCGGCCAGAACGCGGCGAGGTCCGCGAGGACGCCGACCTGCCGCGCCTTGTCCGGCTGCCGCGCCGCCAGGTACACCGCCCGCAGCAGCGACAGCGCCAGCACGGCCAGCACGACCACGCCGAACCCGGTGATCGGCCGCGTCCACGTCGGCGGGTCGACCTCCCGCAGCCGCAGCACGGCCGCCGGCACCGCGCCGAACGCGAGCACCGACGCCATGACCAGCACCACGTGGTGGCTGTGCCGCCGCTGCCACCGCGCCCACCACCACGCCTTCGCGGCGCGCTTCACGTCCCGGGCGCGCCCCGCGTGCAGCAGGGCCGCCTCACGCGCCCACTCCTTGTTCCGCCGCAGCGAACTCCACCGCACCATCCCGGTGGTCGCCGCCATCGCCACCCCGGCCAGGAACGCCAGCACCCCGGCCACGCCCCACAGCAGCGCGATGTAGTCGTACCCGCGCGGCAGGACACCGTGACCCAGCACCCGCCGCACGGTCAGCGCCACGCCCGCCCCGAACCCGCCGCCGAGCAGCGCGGCCACCGCCACCACCGGCGCGGCCATCCAGCCGCCGGCCCACGGCCGCAGGTCGCGCGGCTGCGCCGACCACGTGCGCCGGGCCAGCAACGCGCCCGGCACCAGCAGCACCCCGATCAGCACGCACACCAGCGCCACGAGCGCGGCCACCATCTGCACGGCGAGGTCCGCGCCCGGCAGCCGCACCGGCAACCGGACCAACAACCCCGTCGCGACCAGCAACGACAGCCACGACACCACCTGGAGCACCCGCCGCGGCCCGCGCCCCAGCGCCGCCCGCAGCCACCGGCCGCCCCGGTGCGGCGCGCCACCCGTCGGGTCGTCCAGCAGCATCG
>NZ_JBHTLK010000289.1:0-7698 GCF_042678885.1 Saccharothrix hoggarensis | reverse complement strand
CGCCGTCGACGGCCTGCCGGTCGTCGGCACGGGCCAGCAGCCGCTCCCACGCGCGGACGCGTTCGACCTGGTCGCGGCCCGTGAGCGTGCACGCGACGGGCGGGGTGTCCGACGCGGGCGCGGGTCGGCCGAACCCGATGGCTACCGGCGCGATCCGGCCAGCGTGGGGGTGCGGCAGACCGCATCCTGGCCGGCACGGGCCGTCGGGCGCCGGGCCGTCCAGTTCGCGCAGCGCGCGGCCCAGCCGCTCGCGGTAGGCGGCGAGCTCCGCCGCACGCCGCTCGGCTTCGGCGAGACGTTCCCGCAGCGCGGGGCGGAGTTCGTCCCGGACGTCGGCGCACCGGCCGTCCTCCCAGACCGACAGCAGCTCGCGGATCGCGTCCAGCGGCAACCCGAGGTGCTTGCCGGCCGAGATGAAGTCCAGCCGTGCCACCGAGTCGTCGCCGTAGAGCCGGTAGCCGGACTCCGAGCGCTCCGCCGGCAGCAGCCCGGCCTGCTCGTAGAAGCGCAGGGTCGTGGGGCGCAGCCCGACCCGCTCGGCGAGCTGCGAGATCCGATACGTGGTCACATCACGACGGTAGGCCTTCCAGTGGGCTGGAAGGTCAAGCCCGCGGACTTGCCACCGCCGCCCGCCACCGGCCCGGACCGTTCGTCGAGGGGAATCGGATGCGCACCGCCTACACGACCTGCCCGCTGTGCGAGGCGACCTGCGGGTTGGAGCTGACCGTCGAGGGCGACCGGATCACCGCCGTGCGCGGCGACCGGGAGGACCGGTTCAGCGGCGGGTACCTGTGCCCGAAGGGCGCCTCCCTCGGCGCGCTGGACGCCGACCCCGACCGCCTCCGCACGCCCCTGGTCCGCCGGGGCGGCACGCTGGAGCCGGCGTCGTGGGACGAGGCGTTCGCGCTGGTGGACGAGCGGCTGGGCGACGTCATCGCCGCGCACGGCCGCGACGCCGTCGCCCTCTACCTGGGCAACCCGAACGTGCACTCGCTGGCCGGCGGCCTGTACGCGGGCGCGCTGCGCAAGGCGGCGGGCACCCGCAACGTCTTCACCGCGTCCACCCTCGACCAGATGCCCAAGCACGTGGCGTGCGGCTACCTGTACGGCGGCATCTTCACCATCCCGGTGCCCGACATCGACCGCACCGACTTCCTCCTGCTGCTCGGCGCGGACCCGTTCTCCTCCAACGGCAGCCTGTGGACGGTGCCGGACGCGCCCGGCCGGCTCCGGGCGCTGCGCAGGCGCGGCGGCGCGTTCGTCGTGGTCGACCCAAGGCGCAGCCGCACCGCCGCCGCGGCCGACGAGCACCTGCCGATCGTGCCCGGCACGGACGTGTTCCTGCTGCTGGGCATGGTCAACGAGCTGTTCGCCGCGTCGCTGGTCGACCTGGGCGCGCTCGCGCCGCACGTCGCCGGCGTGGACGCTGTGCGGGCGCTGAGCGAGCCGTTCACACCGGAGGCGGTCGCGGCGCGGTGCGGCATCGCCGCGGACGGGATCCGGGCGCTGACGCACCGGCTGGCCGCGGCGCCCCGGGCGGCCGTGTACGGGCGGATCGGGACGACGACGGTCGAGTTCGGCACGGTCGCGAGTTGGCTGGTGGACGTGCTGAACGTGCTCACCGGCAACCTGGACCGGCCCGGCGGCGCGATGTTCCCGCTGCCCGCGCACGGTCGTCGCGGCACCGGCTCCGGGCCTGGGTTCACCACCGGGCGGTGGCGCAGCCGGGTGCGCGGCCTGCCCGAGGTGGCGGGCGAACTGCCCGTGGTCACGTTGGCCGACGAGATCGAGACGCCCGGCCCCGGCCGGGTGCGGGCGCTGGTCACCGTGGCGGGCAACCCGGCGCTGTCCGCGCCCAACTCGGCCCGCCTCGACGCCGCACTGTCCACTGTGGACTTCATGGTGTCGGTCGACCCGTACCTCAACGAGACGACCCGGCACGCCGACGTGATCCTCCCGCCACCGCCGCCCGGCCGCCGCGCGCACTACGACCTCGCGTTCCTGGCGCTGGCGGTGCGCAACGTCGCCAAGTACACGCGGCCCGCCGTGCCGCTGGGCCCCGACGAGCGCGACGAGGGCGAGATCCTGCTGCGGCTCACCGGGATCTTCGCCGGGCTCGGCCCCGACGCCGACCTCGACGCCCTGGTCGGCCTGTCCGGCGAGTCCGAGCTGACCCGCGAGGAGCGCCTGCTGGACGCCCGCCTGCGCTCCGGGCCGTACGGGCTGTCGGTCGCGGACCTCCTCGACCGGCCGCACGGCGTCGACCTCGGCCCGTTGACGAGCCGCGTGCCGGAAGTCCTGCGCACCCCGTCCGGGCGGATCGAGCTGTGCCCGGAGCCGATCGCGGCCGACGTGCCCCGCGTGCTCGCGGCGCTGCGCGCGCCGTCCGACGGGCTGGTGCTGGTCGGCCGACGTCACCTGCGGTCGAACAACTCGTGGCTGCACAACGTGCCCGCGCTGGTGAAGGGCAAGGACCTGTGCACGCTGCTGGTGAGCCCGGCCGACGCCGAGCGGCTCGGCCTGGCGGACGGGTCCGCGGCCCGCGTGACGTCGCGCGTCGGCGAGGTCGAGGCGACGGTGGAGGTCAGCGCCGACATGGCCGCCGGCGTGGTCAGCCTGCCGCACGGCTGGGGCCACGACCGGCCCGGCACCCGGCTCGCCACGGCGCGGGCGCACCCCGGCGTCAACGTCAACCTGCTCACCGACGACCTCGCCGTGGACCCGCTGTCGGGCACCGCCGTGCTGAACGGCGTCCCGGTCGTCGTCACCCCGGCCCGCACCGCCCCCGAACCACACCGCACCACGGCACACGCCGGCACCGCACACGCCACCACCACCGCCCAGTGAGGAGCACCCCGATGCCCGTGACGACGGCGCGCGTCATCGCCGACCTGCCTTTCGTGGCCGCCCAGGTCCACGACGACCGCGTGGCGTGGCGCCACCGACGGGACGACGGGCAGTGGACCGACGTGACGTTCACCGAGGTCGCCGAGTGGGTCATGGAGCTGGCGTCGGGCCTGGTGCACCTGGGCGTCGAGCCGGGCGACCGGGTGTGCGTGCTGTCGGACACCCGGCCGGAGTGGTCGGCGGTGGAGCTCGCGGTGCTCGCCGCGGGCGGCGTGGTGGTGCCGATCTACCCGTCGAGCGCGGCGGAGGAGTGCGCGTGGATCATCTCCGACTCGGGCGCGGTCGTCCTGGTCGCGGAGACCGAGGCGCAGCGGGCGAAGGTCGACTCGATCCGGGACCGGGTGCCCGCGCTGCGCGACGTCGTCGTGATCGACGACGGCGGCCTGGACGACCTGCGGTCGCTGGGCCGCACCTCCCCGCTGCCGGGTGAGCTGGACGACCGCCGGGCCGCGATCGACCCCGACGACCCGAGCGTGATCATCTACACGTCGGGCACCACCGGCCCGCCCAAGGGCTGCGTGCTGACCCACCGCAACTGGCTCACCATGTGCCGGCTCAGCGAGGAGCTGTCGTACGTCCTGCCGGACGACGTGGCGTACCTGTTCCTGCCGCTGGCGCACGTGTTCGCGCAGATCGTGCACCTGGGCGCGCTGTACACCGGCCACACCGTCGCCTTCTACGGCGGCGACACGTCGCGGATCGTGCCGGAGCTGGCCGAGGTGCGGCCGACGTTCCTGCCGTCCGTGCCCCGGATCTTCGAGAAGATCTACACCGCGGCCACGGCGGGCGTGCCGGAGGACCGGCTGCGCCAGGCCGTCCGCGTCGGGCTGGCGGTCCGCGAGCTGCGTGCCGCCGGCCGGCCGGTGCCCGCGGACCTCGCCGCCGCGCTCGACCAGGTGGACCCCGTCTTCGCGCGGGTGCGGGCCATCTTCGGCGGCCGGCTGCGGCAGGCCCTGTCCGGCGCCGCGCCCATCTCGGTCGAGGTGCTGGAGTTCTTCAGCGCCGCCGGGGTGCCCGTGCTGGAGGGCTACGGCATGAGCGAGTCCACCGGCGTCGGCACGGTGAACACGCTGGCGCGGCACAAGCTCGGCTCGGTCGGCACGTTCGGCATGGCGGGCCTGCAGGTGAAGATCGCCGAGGACGGCGAGATCCTGATGAGCGGCCCGCACGTGTTCGCCGGCTACTGGAACAACCCGGCCGCCACCGCCGAGGTGCTGACCGACGGCTGGCTGCACACGGGCGACCTCGGCGAGGTCGACGACGACGGTTTCGTCACCATCACCGGCCGCAAGAAGGACATCATCATCACCGCCGGCGGCAAGAACATCGCGCCCGCCAACGTGGAGAACCAGCTCCGCCAGTCGCGCTGGATCTCGCACGCCGTCGTCTACGGCGACCGCAAGCCGTACCTGGTCGCCCTCATCACCCTCGACCAGGACGAGATCGTCCCGTGGGCCACCGCGCGCGGCCTGCCGACGGACCTCCCCGGCCTCGCGCGGACCCCCGAGGTGCAAGCGCTCGTCCAGCAGGTGGTGGACGAGGCCAACGCCCACTTCGCCCCCGTCTCGCAGGTCAAGCGGTTCACCGTGCTCGACCGGGACCTCAGCCACGAGGACGGCGAGCTGACGCCGACGTTGAAGGTGAAGCGCAAGGTCGTGCACACGGCGCACGCGCGGCGCTACGACGACCTGTACACGTGACCGCGCGGCGGTAGCCTGCGCCCTGAGGAGGTGCGGGCTTGCCGACCGTCGACACGTGGCTGCACGAGGTGCTGCCGTTGCTGCGGAGGTTCCAGGAGACGTTCGAGGCACGCCACGGCCACCCGCCCGGCGACAACCGCGTCGAACCGCGGACCGCGGGCCGGACCGGCGACCACGACCTGCCGCCGCAGCTCGGCGAGTTCTACGAGCAGGTGGACGCGGTGTGGCTGGAAGACCTGCACCACGGCTACTTCGTCCACCCGCTCGACCACGTGGTGGACGCGGAGGCCACCGGGCTGCCGACGCGCGTCCCGGAGGTCTCCGCGGGCCGGTTCGTGACGTTCGGCAGCACCGGGGGAGGGGACCTGTACGCGGTGTCGTGCTTCGGCGGACCGGTGTACCGGCTGCCGGCGGCACGCGTGGTGGACAACGTCTACACGTCCGCCGGCCTGCCGCCCAGCATGGTCGCCGAGGACTTCTCCGCCTTCCTCGGGCTGATCACCGCCGAGCTGAGGCGCGCGCTAGCCCCACGCCAACCCCCGCCGCGACCGGACGGCGCCTGACCCAACCGCCCGCGCCCGCCCGCCGTGCCCGCGCCCGTCCCACCGACCTCCATCCCACCACCGGTCGAACGCCCCAACGGCAGCGCGAGCACTGGACGCGGCAGGGGAAAGCCCTTACCGTCGTGAGGCAGGACGACCACCCGCCGCCACACCGCCGCACCCGTCCCCCGACGTCCCGGGGGAGCAGTCGACGACCGTGGAGGCTTCCGTGGCACCCCGCACCAGGGGCAATTGGTCGATCCCGCTCGCCACCGCGCTCGCGGTGGTGGCGACCGCGCCGGCACCCGCCGCGCCCGCGAGCGCGGCCCCCGTCCTGCTGTCCCAGGGAAAACCGGCGTTCGGCTCCGCCTCGGGCGGCGCCGGCTTCGAGCCGTCCCGCGCCGTGGACGGCAACTCGTCCACCCGGTGGGCGAGCCGCGCCGGCGTCGACCCCGGCTGGATCTACGTCGACCTCGGCGCGACCGCGACCATCACCAGGGTCCGGCTCCAGTGGGACCTGTCGTGCGCCCGCGCCTACCGCGTCGAGACGTCGCCGAACGCCACCACGTGGACGAGCGTCCACCAGACCACCACCGGCCAGGGCGGCGTCGAAGACCTCGCGGTGAGCGGCACCGGGCGGTACGTCCGCGTGCACGGCACCACGAGGTGCCGCACCGCGAGCTACTACGGCTACTCGCTGCAGGAGTTCCAGGTCTTCGGCGAGACGGGCCAGGCGGACACCGTGCCGCCGTCCGTGCCGCCCAACCCGCGGTCGGCCAACGTCACGCCCACGTCGGTGGACCTGGCCTGGGACGCGGCCACCGACAACGTCGGCGTCACGTCCTACGAGGTGTACCAGCAAGGCCAGTTCGTCATGTCCGTCACCGGCACGTCGACGACGGTCACCGGCCTGAGCCCCAACGGGACCTACCGCTTCTACGTCAACGCCGAGGACGCCGCCGGCAACGTCTCGCAGGCCAGCGACAACGTCGACGTCCGCACCCCGCCCGCGCAGGCGGACACGGAGAAGCCGAGCGCGCCCACCGGCCTGCGCGCCACCGCCGTCACGGCGAACTCGGTGTCGCTGGCGTGGACCGCGGCGACCGACAACATCGGCGTCACCCGCTACGAGGTGCACTCGGGCGGCGTGAAGGTCGGTGACGCCACGGGCACGTCGGCCACCATCGGCGGGCGCAGCCCGAACACCGCGTACACGTTCACCGTGCGGGCGTTCGACGCGGTGGGCAACGCCTCCGACCCGAGCGCGCCGGTCACGGCCACCACGCCGTCCGGCGGGGACCAGGTCGGCGCGGTCACGCAGCTGACCACCGACACGGACCTGCCGTGGGGGCTGGACTTCCTGCCCGACGGCTCCGGCGTCTACGGCCGGCGCGACGCGTTCGACATCGTCAAGTTGTCGCCGAACGGCGTGAAGACGAGCCTCGGCACGGTGCCGGGCGTGGTGGGCACCAACGGCGAGGGCGGCCTGCTCGGCATCGAGGTGTCGCCGACCTTCGCCACCGACCACTACCTGTACGTCTACCACACGGCCGCGAACGACAACCGGATCGTGCGCATCAAGGTGGAGAACAACGCGCTGGTCGCGAGTTCGCTGCAGGTGCTGCTGACCGGCATCCCGCGCAACCGGTACCACAACGGCGGCCGGCTGCGGTTCGGCCCGGACGGCAAGCTGTACGCGGGCACCGGCGACGGCCAGAACGCGGACTGGGCGCAGGACCTCGCGAACCTGGGCGGGAAGGTGTTGCGGCTCAACGCCGACGGCTCCGCGCCGACCGACAACCCGTTCTACGGCAACGGCGGCAACGCCCGGTACGTGTGGACCTACGGGCACCGCAACGTGCAGGGGCTCGCGTTCGACGCGCAGGGCAGGCTGTGGCAGGCCGAGTTGGGCAACAGCGTGATGGACGAGCTGAACCTCGCCCAGAGAGGCGGCAACTACGGCTGGCCCGCGTGCGAGGGCACGTCCGGCAGCTGCGCCGGGTACGTCGCGCCGAAGCGGACGTGGAGCACGGCGAGCGCGTCGCCGAGCGGCATCGCGATCGTGAACAACGCGCTCTACGTCGCCGCCCTGCGCGGCAGCAGGCTCTACCGGCTGGAGATCAGCGGCACGTCCGTCGGCGCGGAGACGACCCACTTCGCGGGCACGTACGGCCGGCTGCGCACCGTCGAGCCCGCGCCGGACGGCAGCCTGTGGCTGACCACCAGCGACGGCGACAAGGACAGCACGCCGAACAACTCCAACACCCGCGTGCTGAGGGTGCAGCTGAACTGACGGGGAACGCGGCGGGGCCCAGTTGAACCGAACGTCCCACCGGGCCGTGTCAGGGGTGCCGAACACGTCGAGGAAGGCACCGCCGATGCAGTCCACCCGCCGCAACCCGTCCCCGCTCGGAGCCCGTCCGGACCACCTCGCGCGTCCGGACGGGCCGCGCTAGCCGGACGGGGAGCCATGCCCGACCCCATCCTCGACCGCGCGCTGGGCCGGGTCCGCGCCGACCGGGCACGCGACCGGAGGCGCCGCGGCGAGA
>NZ_JBHTLK010000288.1:0-7774 GCF_042678885.1 Saccharothrix hoggarensis | reverse complement strand
AACCCGGCGTCACCGTCCTGCGCCAGGACGTCCCCGCCCTCGGCCGCAAAGCCGCCGAGCTGATCTTCAAGCGCATCGAGGGCGACCAGTCCCCGCCCGCGCACGCCGTCGTCCCGGCCACGCTCGTCCGCCGCGGGTCGGGCGAGATCGCACCGGGAGGGCGACCGCCCCACTCCGGTTGAGACGGCGCCCGGCGGTCGGACGCGGCACCGCCCGTGACCGACCACGACCGGCGGACATCGACTTGTCCCCCAATGAGTGACGACGCGTCGGACACGCATGAGGATCACCGGCGGCGGCATCCTCGCCTTGCACGGCCGTGCGTCCGTTTTGTCCGAAGGAGGCAAGTCATGCGACGAGCAATCTCACTCGTGACCGCGATGGTCGCGGCCTTCATGATGAGCGCCGGCACAGCGAGCGCCGCCACCGGCGTCCTGTACGTCGGCGACGAGGACTACCACGACCCCGAGGGCTGCTACGTGGTGATCCTGGAGAGCGGGGAGCGGCCCCACGTCTACAACAACACCGATGAGCCGGTCGAGATCTACTCGAACCTGGGCTGCAACGGCACCCCGGCCAGGGTCCTCCAACCCCGTGAGGGCGGCCAGCTGCGGGCGAGCGTCAGCCTGTGGGTCGACTGACGACCCTCGCGCCGCCATCGGCTCGCCGTGATGGCGCCCGGCGCGGTCCACTCCGCGCCGGGCGCCGGCCGGGACCACACCCGCACGGACCCGTTCCCGCGCTGTGGCGGCCGTCCTCCGGCGTGTCCACCGCGTTCCCGGTGCCGGGCGGCACCACCACTCCGATCTCCACGTGCCCGCCCACCCCGGCCGCGGTGATCGTCTTCCCGCGTCCACGATGGAGGTGGGATCGAACGCCCCGGTTTCCGGGGTCGGCGGTCGCGTCCGGGCGGGCGCGACCGCCGTGCCACCGGTGCCGGGCCGAGCGGCGTCAGACGGCGGAGAAGTGGGTCGCGTCGCCGACGACCGTGGTGCTCGTGACGCCGTCCACGCTGACCGGGACGTCGCCCGCGATGGTGATGCGGTGCAGGCGGCGGCGGGCGTCGTCGTAGTCGGCGACGCCGTAGTGCTGGGTGGCGCGGTTGTCCCAGATCGCCACGTCGCCGTCGGCCCACTGCCAGCGCACGGTGTTCTCCAGCCGGGTCACCCGGTCCTGGAGCAGGCGGTAGACCGTGTGCGACTCCGCGGACGTCAGGCCCACGATCCGCTTGACGAAGTGGCCGAGCAGCAACGCCCGCTCGCCGGTCTCCGGGTGCACGCGCACCACCGGGTGCTCGGTCTCGTAGCGCTGCGCCTGGAACTCGTCCCGATAGGACTCCTCCTTCACGTCCACGCCGCCGATGCGGGTCGAGTCCACGTGCCCGGCGTAGTCGTAGACGTTGCTGTGCACCGCCCACAGCCGGTCCACCAACGCCTTCAGCGCCGGCGGCAGCTCCTCGTAGGCGCGCACCGTGTTGGCCCACACCGTGTTGCCGCCGTAGGGCGGCAGCTCGACCGCGCGCAGGATGCTGATCGCGGGCACGCGGTCGACGAACGTGACGTCGGTGTGCCAGCTGTTGGCCTTGCCGTAGTCGGAGTCGATCGGCAGCACGTTGGCGTGCTCGCGCCCCTTGACGGTCGGGTGGGCCAGCGTCGGCTCGCCGAGCAGCCGGGCGAAGGCGAGCTGGCCCGCGTCGTCCAGGTGCTCCTGGCCGCGGAAGAACACGACCTTGTTGGCCAGCAGCGCGTCCCGGACGGTCGCGACGGCGCCCTCGGACAGGTCGCCGCCCAGCCGGACGCCGTCGACCCGCGCGCCGATGCCCGCGCCGAGCCGGTGGACGGTGATCGTGTCGGAAAGCTGTGCGGTCATCGCCGATGTCCTCTCGTGAGAATGCGTTCGCACTTCACGATGGGCAGTCGCGCGGAACGGGCACAACAATGCGCGGCCGTGAATTAAGTCGTCCCAGCACGCGGACGCGGTTGACACCCGCGACCCGTCCCGGCACTTCGTTGCGCCGGACAAAGAAGTGGCCGGTGTCCAGCGCGGCGGACCGCCGGCTCCATGATGTGGGACGACCGCCGAGCCCGTTGACCCCGCCTGACCTGGGTGTGAGGCTCTGGGCCGTGAGCAACGCCGTCAACCTCACCTCGCGCCGGCACGTCGATCTCCGACGCCAAGCCGGCGCGCTCTGTCGCGCCGGTCGCTGAACCCGCCACCATTCTCCTCCCTCACTCGGGCGCCGAAGCCCGCTATTTCGGCCTGCCCGCTTTTACCCAGCAAAGGATTCGCCGTGACCAGCACGCGACGGAACTTCCTCGGCCTCACCCTCTTCGGCCTGACGGCGGCCGCGGTCGGCTGCTCCCCCGCGGGGGCCGGCGGCGGCGCCGAGACCAGGACGCTGCGCTACCAGGGCTGGGCGGGCGACGTGACGCTGCCCGAACTGGCCGCCGACCTCGGCTACCTCGGCGACGTGAGGCTGGAGTGGGTCGGCAACACCACCAGCGGCCCGCAGGACATCCAGTCCGCCGCCACCGGCCAGGTCGACTTCGGCGGCGCGTTCAACGGCGCGGTCGTCAAGCTCAAGGCCGCCGGCGCCCCGATCAAGTCGGTGATCGGCTACTACGGCTCCGACGAGGCGGCGTTCAGCGGCTTCTACGTGCTGGAGGACAGCCCGATCAGGTCCGCCCGCGACCTGATCGGCAAGAAGGTCGGCATGAACACGCTGGGCGCGCACCACGAGGCCATGCTCGGCATCTACCTCAAGCGCAACGGCCTGTCCCCCGACGAGATCAAGAAGGTGGAGCCGATCGCGGTGCCGCCGGTCAACATCGAGCAGTCCGTGCGGCAGAACCAGATCGAGGTCGGCGTGCTCGGCGGCATCCTGCGCGACAAGGCGTTGGAGAAGGGCGGGCTGCGCAAGCTGTTCTCCGACTTCGACCTGCTGGGCGCGTTCACCGCGGGCACGTACGTGTTCACCGAGAAGTTCCTCAAGGACAACCCGAACACCGTGCGGACGTTCGTCAGCGGCGTGGCGCAGGCCATCGAGTGGAGCCGCACGACGCCGCGCGACGAAGTCGTGGCGCGCAAGGTCGACATCCTCACCAAGCGCGGGCGCAACGAGGACCCGGCCGCGCTGCGGTACTGGAGGTCCACCGGCGTCGCCGAGAAGGGCGGCCGGATCGTGGACAAGGAGCTGTCGCTGTGGGTGGACTGGCTCGCCGAGCGCGGCGAGATCACCAAGGACCAGGTCAGGCTCACCGACCTCTACACCAACGAGTTCAACGGGGTGGCGGCATGAGCACCCACATCAGCTTCCGCGACGTGACCAAGCGGTTCGTGGTGCGCGACCGGGCGTCCCGCCGCCGCACCGAGTTCACCGCCGTGCGCGGGGTGGACCTCGACGTGGAGCGTGGCGAGTTCCTGGTCCTGGTGGGGCCGAGCGGCTGCGGCAAGTCCACGTTGCTGGACCTGCTCGGCGGGCTGACCGAGCCGAGCGAGGGCCAGGTGCTGCTGGACGGCGTCCCGATCACCGGTCCGGGACTGGACCGGGGCGTGGTGTTCCAGCAGTACGCGCTGCTGCCGTGGCGCACCGCGCAGGGCAACGTCGAGTTCGGGCTGGAAGCGGCCGGCGTGCCGAGGCGGGAACGCCTGGGCAAGGCCCGCGAGTTCCTGGACCTGGTGGGGCTCAGCGGTTTCGAGGACCGCCACCCGCACCAGCTGTCCGGCGGCATGCGGCAGCGCGTCGCGATCGCCCGCAGCCTGGCGTACGACCCGACCGTGCTGCTGATGGACGAGCCGTTCGCGGCGCTGGACGCGCAGACCCGCGAGTCCCTGCAGGACGAGCTGTTGCGCATCTGGCGGCGCACCGGCAAGACCGTCGTGTTCATCACGCACTCCATCGACGAGGCGGTCTACCTGGGTCAGCGGGTCGCGGTGCTGACGTCGCGGCCGGGCCGGGTCAAGGAGGTCGTCCCGATCGAGCTGGGCGACCGCACCGGCCGGGTCGACCTGCGTTCGAGCACCGGGTTCGCGCGGTACCGGCACCGGATCTGGGAGCTGCTGCACGACGAGGTTTCCCGCGCCCAGCAACAGGAGAAGGAGGTGGCGGCGGTATGACCGCGCTGGTGGAGTCACGACCGGCCGTGGACGGGGCGCGTGCCGTCGGACGGGACCGCCTGAGGAAGCCGTCGGTGGCGCGCCGGGTGGCCGACGCGCTGGTGACGGCGACCGGCAAGGTGGCGGCGATCGTCGTGCTGCTGGCGGTGTGGGAGGCCGCGCCGCGGCTGGGCCTGGTCGACGCCACGTTCCTGCCGCCGTTCTGGACCGTGGTCGACGCGTGGTGGCGGCTGGCCGTGAGCGGTCAGCTCGTGGACAACACCGGGGCGAGCCTGGCCCGGTCGCTGTCCGGGTTCGGCCTCGCGGTGGCGGTGGCCGTGCCGCTCGGCCTGGTGATCGGCTGGTACAAGCCGGTGGCGACGCTGCTCGGGCCGCTGCTGGAGGTCTTCCGCAACACGGCGGCGCTGGCGTTGCTGCCGGTGTTCGTGCTGCTGCTCGGCATCGGCGAGACGTCGAAGATCGCCATCGTGTTCTACGCCTGCACCTGGCCGATCCTGCTCAACACGATCAGCGCGGTGCGCGGTGTCGACCCGACCTTGCTCCGGCTGGCCCGGTCGGTGGACCTCTCGGGGTTCCGGCTGTTCCAGAAGGTGATCCTGCCCGGCGCGGTGCCCACGGTGTTCACCGGCATCCGGCTGGCCGGCGCGGTGTCGATCCTGGTGCTGGTCGCCGCGGAGATGGTGGGCGCCAAGGCCGGGCTCGGCTACCTGATCAACGCCTCGCAGTTCAACTTCGCCATCCCCCAGATGTACGCGGGCATCATCACGATCTCCGCCATCGGCGTGGTGTTCAACCAGCTGCTCGTCGCCCTGGAACGCCGGTTCACGTCCTGGCGCGTCCCCGTCGGTTCCTGACCCCGCGCAACGGAAAGGAGCTTCCCATGACGCTCGAACTCGACGCGGACGTGCTGGTCGTCGGCGGAGGTCCCGCGGCGACGTGGGCCGCGCTCAAGGCGGCCGACGAAGGCGCGGCGGTGGTGTTGGCGGACAAGGGTTACTGCGGCACCAGCGGCGCGACGGCGTCCGGCGGCACCGGCGTGTGGTACGTGCCGCCGGAGCCCGAGGCCCGGGAGAAGGCCATGTCGAGCCGGGAGGCGCTGGGCGGGTACCTGGCGGACCGGCGCTGGATGGCCAGGGTGCTGGACGAGACCTACGACCGGGTCAACGAGCTGGCCGACGTGGGCCGCTACCCGTTCCCGGTCGGCCCCGACGGCAAGCCCCTGCGCACCGGCCTGCAAGGGCCCGAGTACATGCGGCGGCAGCGCGTCCGGGTGCGCCGGGCCGGGGTGGCGATCCTCGACCACAGCCCCGTCACCGAGCTGCTCACGACGGACGACGGCGTGGTGGCCGGTGCGGCGGGGTACCAGCGGCAGGCCGACCGGGCGTTCCGGGTGCGGGCCGGCGCGGTGGTGCTGGCGACCGGCGGGTGCGCGTTCCTCAGCAAGGCGTTGGGGTGCGACGTCAACACCGGCGACGGCGCGCTGTTCGCCGCCGAGGTCGGGGCGGAGCTGTCCGGCATGGAGTTCTCCAACGCCTACGGCATCGCGCCCGAGCACACGTCGGTCACCAAGACCGCGTTCTACAACTACGCCACGTTCTACCGGGCGGACGGCTCGGTGCTCGACGGCGCGGGCAGCCAACGCGGCCGGTCGGTGATCGCGCGGACGTTGTTGGCCTCGGAGAAGGTGTTCTGCAAGCTCGACCGCGCCGACGAGGCCGCCCGCAGGGCGATGCGGCTGGCGCAGCCGAACTTCTTCCTCACCTTCGACCGGCTGGGCGTCGACCCGTTCACCCAGCCGTTCGCGGTGACCCTGCTGGCCGAGGGCACGGTGCGCGGCACCGGCGGCATCCGGATCGTCGACGACGGCTGCGCGACCACCGTGCCGGGCCTCTACGCGGCGGGCGACGCGGCGACCAGGGAGCTGATCTGCGGCGGGTTCACCGGTGGTGGCAGCCACAACGCGGCGTGGGCGATGTCGTCCGGGTCGTGGTCGGGACGGGCCGCCGCACGGTTCGCCCGCGCGCTCGGCCCGTCCGCCGCGAGGCGCGCGGTCCGTGCCGCCGGTGGCGCGGGGCTGCGCCCGACCGGCGCGACGTCGTCGGTGTCGGCGGCGGAGGTCGTGGGCGCCGTCCAGGCCGAAGTGCTGCCGTACGACAAGAACTACCTGCGGCACGGTGACGTGCTGCGCGCGGCGTTGGGGCAGCTCGACGCCACGTGGTCGGCGGTGCGGTCAGGTCTGCGCGCCGAGGGCTCGGACGTGGTGCGGGCGCGCCAGGCCGCGGCGATGGTCGCGCACGCCCGGTGGATGTACACCTCGGCGTTGGCGCGCAGCGAGAGCCGGGGCATGGCCAAGCGGCTCGACTTCCCCGAACTGGACCCCGCTCAGCACTTCCGGATCACCTCCGGCGGTCTGGACGACGTGTGGGCCCGGCCGCGGGAGGTGGCGGCGTGATCGAGCTCGTGTCGGCCGCTCAGTGCGTCACCTGCGACAAGTGCATCGCCGTGTGCCCCACCAACGTGTTCGACCGCGGCGCGGACGGCGTGCCGGTGATCAGCAGGCAGCAAGACTGCCAGACGTGCTTCCAGTGCGAGGCGAACTGCCCGACCGACGCGTTGTTCGTGGCGCCCCACACCCACCCCCTGCCGGCGGAGTCCTCCGCCCACGACGAGGAGCACCTGCGGCGGACGGGCCTGCTCGGCAGCTACCGCCGTGACATCGGGTGGGGCCGCGGGCGCACGCCGGGTGCGGCACGGGCGGTGGGCCCGGCGCTGTCACCGTCCGGCCCGCCGCTGATCTCGTGAGCCCGCGCGGGACGGCCGCGGCGGCGTTGATGGGCGCCGTGCTGCGGCACGGGCCGGTCGCGCGCACCACCATCGCCCGGCTGACCGGCCTGAGCCCGGCGGCGGTGACGCGCAACTGCGCGGCGCTCGCCGGTCTCGGCCTGCTCACCGAGGTGGCCGGGCCGCTGCCGTACGGGGGCGTGGGCCGCCCGCACACGCCGGTGGACGTGGACACCGGCCGCCACCTGGTGGCCGGCATCCACATCGCCCACGAGCACTGCACGCTGGCGTTGCTGGACCTGCGCGGACGCGTCCGGGCCCGGCTGCGCGTGCCGCACCGCGACCCGGACGACCACCGGGACGTGCTGGCGACCGCCGCCGACCGCCTGGTGCGGCTGCACGCCGAGCACCTGCCGGGGCACGTGCCGCTCGGGCTGGGCGTCGCCGCCGGCGGCTGGGTCGACACCGAGGCGGGCGTGCTGGTCGAGCACGCCTCGCTGGGCTGGCGGGACGTGCCCGTGCGCGACCTGCTCGCGGCCCGCACCGGGCTGCCGGTGCTGGCGGACAGCCACGCGCGGGCGTTGGCGCGGGCGGAGCAGCTGTTCGGCGCCGCGGGCCGCCACGAGTCGCTGGTGCACCTGTTCGTCGGCAACGTGGTGGACGCGGCGATCGACCTCGGCGGCGGCACGCACCGGGGCGCGCGGTCGGCGGCGGGCGGCGTCGCGCACCTGGCGCTGGGCGACCCGGAGATCACGTGCCCGTGCGGCCGCGGCGGCTGCCTGGAAGCGACGGTGTCCGACCGCGCCTGGGCTCGGCGCGCCCACCAGGCGGGGGTGATCGCCCGGCCGTCGATCGCGGACCTGGCCGACGCCGAGAT
>NZ_JBHTLK010000287.1:0-7845 GCF_042678885.1 Saccharothrix hoggarensis | reverse complement strand
GGAGGCGCCGCCCGCCGGCCAGGACGCGCCGCCGGCCCAGGACCAGGCCGCACAGCAGGAACAGGGGCAACCCACGCCCGAAGGCCAGCCGCCCGCGCAGGGCCAGGCCGGGCAGCAGGCCGCGGAACAGCCGGTACCAGGAGGTCAGTGATGCCGGGGCCAAGCCGCGGCAAGCCCGTGCGACGCCCGTTGTCCGTCCGCGGCCCCGCCCCGAGGCGGCGTCGCGGCGGCAACAGCCGGGTGCGCCTGGCGGTCGGCCGGCTCCTGCTGGTCGGCGCGCTGCTCGTGGCGGGCGTCAAGCTCGTCCACGTGCAGGGCTTCCAGGCGGAGGCGTTGTCCGCGAAGGCGCAGAAGCAGCGCGCCACCCCCATCGACATCCCGGCCGCGCGCGGCTCGATCCTCGACCGCAACGGCAACCAGCTCGCGTTCAGCGTGGAGGCCCGCGCGCTCTACGCGGTGCCGCAGCTGATGCGGGAGCGGTGGGCCGAGGCGCTGGCGGCCGACCCGGACATCGGCAGCTTCGAGGACCGCGTCGCGGAGATCGCGACGTTCATCGAGCAGACCCTCGGGCCCGAGGTCGACGGGCAGAAGACCGACCGGGAGACGGTGCGCGCGAAGCTGTCGCGCGACATCACCTACATCGAGCTGGCCGAGAACGTCGACCCAGCCAAGGCCGACGCGATCTCGGAGAAGTACAACGACATCGGCTCCGAGTACCGCGCGGTCCGCGTGTACCCGAACGGCGAGCTGGCGTCGAACATCATCGGCGCCGCGAACTGGCGCAAGGACGAGGAGCCGCCCGCGACGCACGGCCTGCTCGGGCTGGAGATCGCGCAGGACAACCTGCTCGCCGGCAACTCGGGGCAGCGGATCGTCGACACCATGCAGGGCAGCAACGTGGTGATCCCCGGGCCGGGCCGGTCCCGCGAGATCACCGCCGCCACGCCCGGCAAGAGCCTCGAGCTGACGTTGGACGTCGACACGCAGTACGCGTTGCAGCGCATGGTCACCGACTACACGAAGAAGACGGCGGCGCGCAGCGGGTCGGCCGTGGTGCTCGACCGGCGCAGCGGCGAGATCATCGCGATGGTCAACGACAAGACGTTCGACCCGAACGACTTCGGCAAGGCGAGCGAGGAGCAGCTGCGCAACGTCGCCGTCACGTCGGTGTTCGAGCCGGGTTCGGTCAACAAGATCGTCACGGCGGCGACGGCCGTCGAGGACGGCATCTACCAGCCGGACAGCGTGCTCCAGGTCGACGGCAGCATCAAGATCGCCGACCGGGTGATCCAGGACGCCACGCGGCACGGCCGGCTGGACATGACGTTCACCGGCGTGTTCGCGAAGTCGTCCAACGTCGGCACGCTGATCGCGGCGCAGAAGATCGGCCAGGAGCGGTACGCCGAGATGCTGGACAAGTTCGGGCTGGGCAAGCGCACCGGTTCCGGGCTGCCCGGCGAGGAGTCCGGCTACGTGCCGCCGCTCAACCAGTGGTCCGGCTCGACGTTCGGGAACCTGCCCATCGGGCAGGGGCTCAACATGACCCTGCTGCAGATGACGGGCATGTACCAGGCGATCGCCAACGACGGCGTGCGCATCCCGCCGCGGATCATCCGGGCCGAGGTGTCGGCCGACGGGAGTCGCAAGGAGACGCCGCAGCCGGAGAGCGTGCGCGTGGTGTCGCCGCAGACGGCGAAGACGGTGCGCGACATGTTCCGCGCCGTGGTGCAGAACGCGCCGGGGCAGACGGGGACGGGCGCGTCGGCGGCGCTGCCGGGGTACCAGATCAGCGGGAAGACGGGCACCGGGCAGCAGATCGACCCGAAGTGCCGGTGCTACAGCAACACGCAGCACTGGATCACGTTCGCCGGCATCCTGCCCGCCGACAACCCGCGGTTCGTGGTCGGCATCATGCTCGACAACCCGACCGTCGGCGACCAGTCCGCCGCGCCGCTGTTCCACGACATCGCGTCGTACCTGTCGCAGCGCTACCAACTGCCGTTGTCGGCCGAGCAGAGCCCCATCGTGCCTCTGGTGCTGTGAGGGTTTCCCGCTACGGCCGCGGTGCGCCAATACCGGTGTCGGGCGGCGCTTGACGGCGACCGCGCTCACGGCGGGCCCGTGCTCAGGCGTGAGTGGTGAGCCGGCGGTGGTTTTCGCAGTCGTGCACAGGTTCGCAGTTGTCCACAGGTCGGGCCGCCCAGCGCACTTGTGTCGGTCGCCGCCGGCAGGATAAAGACAGGGGTCCCCTGGAGGGGACCTCTGCGAAGCATGAACGCGGCGAAACATGACGGCGACGAAAGCACGACCGCGGGCGAAGACGTCACTGCGGCCGAGCACGACTGCGGCGAAGTCGTGACCGCGGGCGACGCGTGACCGCGGCGAAATCATGACTGCGGGCGAAGGCACGACCGCCGGTGAAATGGCCACACCACGGGCCTCCCTCACCGACCCCACACCGGGACCGAAAAGCGCGTGCCCTCCGCCGACCTACGCCACGATGGCCGTCGCAACGCCACGACCTCGCGCGACGGCCAACCGCCGGCACCCACCACACCGACCGGTCGAGAAATTGATTCAGGTTTCACGCCTGCACACGACCTCCGCGCCGGTCCCGAGTGGACGTGCCGGGTGACCACTCTCCGTGCGCCGGTAGCCTTCCGCGCGTGCCTGCCAAGCTAGAGGGCAAGGTCGCGACCGCTCCGCCTCGCCCTTCCCGCACCCAGCCCGTTGCCGTGTCCGAGCTCGCCACGACGGTCGACGCGCGCCTGACCGCCCCCGACCGGGCGCACGTCCAAGTCAGCGGCGTGACGTTGCGCGCCCAGCACGTCCGGCCGGGGGACCTCTTCGCCGCCCTGCCGGGCACGCGGGTGCACGGGGCCGACTTCGCCGCCCAAGCCGTGGAGCACGGCGCGGTCGCCGTGCTGACCGACGAGCAGGGCGCCGCGAAGGTCCACGGCGTGCCGGTGCTGGTGCACCCGGACCCGCGCGCGGTGCTCGGTCTGCTCGCCTCCCACGTCTACGGCCACCCGTCCACGAAGCTCGAGGTGTGGGGTGTGACCGGGACGTCCGGCAAGACCACCACCAGCTACCTGGTCGAGTCGGCGTTGCGCGCCGCCGGCCGGGCCACCGGGCTCATCGGCACGGTCGAGACGCGCGTCGCGGGCAGCCGGCTGGACAGCGCCCTCACCACCCCCGAAGCCCCTGACCTGCAAGCCCTGCTGGCCGTGATGGTCGAGTGCGGCACGACGGACGTCGCCATGGAGGTCTCCAGCCACGCCCTGCGGCTGGGCCGCGTCGGCGGGGTGGGGTTCGCGGTCGGCGCGTTCACCAACCTCTCCCAGGACCACCTCGACTTCCACCCCGACATGGAGGACTACTTCCGGACCAAGGCCGAGCTGTTCGACGGCCGGGCCCGCACCGAGGTGGTCTGCGTGGACGGCGAGTGGGGCCCCCGGCTGGTCAAGGAGCGGACCACCACGGTCGCCACGACCAAGCCCGCCGACTGGACGGCCACCGACGTCACCGTCTCCACCACCGGCGAGCAGACCTTCACCGCGCACGGCCCGGACGGCGTAACGCTCGACGTCGAGCTGAGCCTGCCGGGCGACTTCAACGTCGCCAACGCGCTCCTCGCCATCGCCTGCCTGCACTCCCAGGGCATCCCCCGGGACGCCATCCGCGAAGGGTTGCGGACCGTCCAGGTGCCCGGCCGCATGCAGCGCGTCGACGAGGGCCAGGACTTCACCGCCGTCGTCGACTACTCGCACAAGCCCGCGGCCGTCGCGCTCGCGCTGGAGGCGGTCCGCGCCCGCGCCACCGGCCGCGTCATCACCGTCCTCGGCTGCGGCGGCGACCGCGACACGGCCAAGCGCCCGCTGATGGGCGAGGAGGCCGCACGTCGCAGCGACGTCCTGGTCGTCACGGACGACAACCCGCGCAGCGAGGACCCGGCCGACATCCGGGCCGCGATGCTGCGCGGCGCGCTGGCCGTGCCGGACGGCGAGCGCGGCGAGGTGGTCGAGGTCGGCGACCGCCGCCTCGCGATCGAGCACGCGGTGTCCCTCGCCCGGTCGGGCGACGTCGTCGTGGTCGCGGGCAAGGGCCACGAGACCGGCCAGGAGGTCGCGGGTGTCGTGCACCCGTTCTCCGACGTGGACGCACTGACGAACGCGATCCGGGGAGCCGTCAAGTGATCGAGTTGAGCCTGGCCGAGATCGCCGAGGTCGTCGGCGGCAGGGTCCACCACGCCACCGGCGACGAGGTGGTCACCGGGTCCGTCGAGTTCGACACCCGCAAGGTCACCCCCGGCGGCCTGTTCCTGGCTCTGCCCGGCGAACGGGTCGACGGCCACGACTTCGCCGCCCAGGCCGTCGCGAACGGCGCGGTCGGCGTGCTCGCCGGGCGCGAGGTCGACGCGCCCGCCGTCATCGCGCCCCCGGTCGAGCGGGACGGCGGCAACGCCTACGTGCTGTCCGGCGACACGGACGGCGCGGGCGCGGCGGTGCTGGCGGCGCTGGCGAAGCTCGCCCGGCACGTCACCGACCGCCTCGCCGACCTGACCGTCATCGGCGTGACCGGCTCGTCCGGCAAGACGTCCACCAAGGACCTCATCGCGCAGGTGCTGGCCCCGCTCGGGCCGACCATCGCGCCGCCCGGGTCGTTCAACAACGAGCTGGGCCACCCGTGGACGGCGTTGCGCGCCGACGAGTCGACCCGGTTCCTCGTGCTGGAGCTCAGCGCGCGAGGCGTCGGGCACATCGCCGAGCTGTGCCGGGTCGCCCCGCCGCGCGTCGGCGCGGTGCTGAACGTCGGCAGCGCCCACGTCGGCGAGTTCGGCTCCCGCGAGGGCATCGCCCGGGCCAAGGGCGAGCTGGTCGAGTCGCTGCCCGAGGACGGCATCGCGATCCTCAACGCCGACGACCCGCTGGTCGCGGGCATGGCCGAGCGCACCAAGGCCAAGGTCGTGTTCGTCGGGGAGAACAGCGCCGCGCACGTCCGCGCCGCGAACATCGAGCTGGACGAGCAGGCCCGCGCGCGGTTCACGCTGGTCACGTCACGAGGCGAGGCCGACGTCCGGCTCGCCGTCCACGGCCCGCACCAGGTCGGCAACGCCCTCACCGCCGCCGCGATCGCGCTGGAGCTCGGCGCCACGCCGGAGCAGATCGCGCGGAGCCTCGGCAGCGCCGAACGGGTCTCCGCGCACCGCATGGCGGTCTCCGAGCGTCCCGACGGTGTGACGATCGTCAACGACGCCTACAACGCGAACCCGGAGTCGGTGCGGGCGGCGCTGAAGTCGCTCGCCACCATCTCCCGGGCCACGACGCCCGCCCGCCGCAGCTGGGCGGTGCTCGGCCCGATGGCGGAACTGGGTGCGGACTCGATCCGCGCGCACGACGAGATCGGACGGCTCGCGGTCCGCTTGGACATCAACAAGCTGGTCGTCGTCGGACAGGACGCCCGCGCGATGCACCAAGGGGCGCACCTGGAAGGATCATGGGGCGAAGAAGCGATTCTGGTGCCCGACGTGACGGCGGCCGTCGAGCTGCTGCGCGACCAGGTGCGGCCCGGTGACGTCGTCCTGGTGAAGGCATCCAACTCATACGGCCTGTGGCGGGTTGCCGAGGCTCTCCTGGAGGCGGTCAGCAAGTGAAGAGCATCCTGATCGCGGCGGCCATCGCCCTGATCACGTCGATCATGCTGACGCCGTACCTGATCAAGATCTTCTCCCGGCAGGGCTTCGGCCAGGAGATCCGCGAAGAGGGACCGCAGAGCCACAAGACCAAGCGCGGCACGCCCACCATGGGCGGCGTCGCGATCCTCGTCGCGATGTGGGCGGGCTACCTCGGCTCGCACCTGGTGAACTCCATGTCGGCGTCCGCGCAGGACCAGACGCCCAGCGCGTCCGGCCTGCTGGTGCTGCTGCTGACCACGTCGCTCGGCGTCGTGGGCTTCCTCGACGACTTCATCAAGATCCGCAAGCAGCGCAACCTCGGCCTGAACAAGACCGCGAAGCTCGTCGGCCAGTTCGTCGCCACGATCATCTTCGCCGTGCTGGTCATGCAGTTCCCGAACCGGGACGGCCTCACGCCCGCGTCCGTGCACCTGTCGTTCGTGCGCGACATCACCGTGGTGTCGTTCGGCGTCGTCGGTTTCGTCGTGTTCTGCTACGCCGCGATCAGCGCGTGGTCGAACGCCGTGAACCTGACCGACGGCCTCGACGGCCTCGCCGGCGGCACGTCCGCGATGGTCCTCGGCACCTACGTGGTGATCAGCTTCTGGCAGTTCCGCTACAACTGCTCCAACCTGCTCGTCGCCGGCTGCTACGACGTGCGCGACCCGCTGGACCTGGCGCTCGTCGCCGCCGCCGCGATGGCCGGCTGCATCGGCTTCCTGTGGTGGAACGCCGCGCCCGCCAAGATCTTCATGGGCGACACGGGCTCGCTCGCGCTCGGCGGCCTCGTCGCCGGCCTGTCCATCGCGACGCGCACCGAGCTGCTGATGGTCGTCATCGGCGGCCTGTTCGTGGTCGAGGCGCTGTCGGTGGTGCTGCAGGTCGCGGTCTTCCGCACGTCACGGCGACGACTGTTCCGCATGGCGCCGTTCCACCACCACTTCGAACTCGCCGGGTGGGCGGAAACCACGGTGATCATCCGGTTCTGGCTGCTCGCGGGCATGTGCTGCATGCTCGGGCTCGGCCTGTTCTACAGCGAGTGGCTGACCGCGGTCGAGAGCTGACGATGGGATTCCTCGCAGGTCGTCACGTCCTGGTCGCCGGCGCCGGCGTCACCGGGCGGTCCGCGGCGGAGGCGTTGCTGGCGGCGGAGGCCGTGGTGACGGTGACCGACGGCTCCGCCGACCGCCTCGCCGCGCTGGAGCAGCTGCTGCCCGGCGTGACGCTGGTGCCCGGCCTGGCCACGCCGCCGCCCGGCACGGACCTGGTCGTGACCAGCCCCGGCTGGCGCCCGTCCAGCCCGCTGCTCGCGGCGGCGACGTCCGCCGGGATCGAGGTCATCGGCGAGGTCGAGCTGGCCTGGCGGATGGGTCTGGAACTGGCCGACCCGCCGACGTGGCTCGCGGTGACCGGCACCAACGGCAAGACCACGACCGTCGGCATGCTGGAGTCGATCCTGCGCGCGGCGGGCATCGACGCGGTGGCGTGCGGCAACGTCGGCCTGCCCGTGGTCGACGCCCTGCTGGCCGGGCGGCGCGTGCTGGCCGTCGAGCTGTCCAGCTTCCAGCTGCACTGGTCGCCGTCCGTGCGGCCGTTCGCCGGGGTGCTGCTCAACCTCGCCGAGGACCACCTCGACTGGCACGGCACGTTCGAGGCGTACGCGGCGGCGAAGGCCGGCGTGCTCACCGGCGACGTCGCGGTCGGCGGCGTGGACGACCCGGTCGTCGCCGCGCTCCTGGCCGAGTCGCCCGCGAAGGCGCACGTCGGCTTCACGCTCGCGTCACCCGAGGAAGGGCAGCTCGGCGTCCACGACGGGCAGCTGGTCGACCGGGCGTTCGGGGCGGCCGACACGGTGCTGCTGCCGGTCGCCGACGTCCAGCCGGCCGGTCCGCCGGGGATCGCCGTCGCGCTCGCCGCCGCCGCGCTGGCACGTGCGCACGGCGTTCCGGCGGAGGCGGTGGCCCGCGGGCTGCGCGCGTTCCGGCCGGGCGCCCACCGGGCGGTGCCGGTCGCGACGGCCGACGGGATCACGTACGTCAACGACTCGAAGGCCACCAACCCGCACGCGGCGGCGGCGTCGCTGCGGTCGCACGACAGCGTGGTGTGGGTGGCCGGCGGGCTGCTCAAGGGCGCGTCGGTGGACGACCTGGTGCGCGCCGAGGCGCACCGGC
>NZ_JBHTLK010000286.1:0-7849 GCF_042678885.1 Saccharothrix hoggarensis | reverse complement strand
CGGGGCACCTGCTGCCCGCGCTGGCCCTGCTGTGCGCGGTCGCGCCCGTCCTCGCCGCCGGCCGCTCCGGGCGTCCGACCAGGGAAGAGACATGATCAGGTTCGAGAACGTCACCGTCACCTACCGCGACGCCGCAGCTCCCACGCTGACCGCGGTGGACCTGCACGTGCCGGAGGGAGAGCTGTGCCTGGTGGTCGGCCGCACCGGGTCGGGCAAGTCGACGTTGCTGCGCGCGGTCAACGGGCTGGTGCCGCACTTCACCGGCGGCACGCTCGCCGGCCGCGTGCTCGTCGCGGGCCGGGACACCCGCACGCACCCGCCGCGTGAGCTGGCCGACGTGGTGGGCGTGGTGACGCAGGACCCGCAGGCCGGGTTCGTCACCGACTCGGTCGAGGAGGAGCTGGCGTACTCGATGGAGTCGCTGGCGCTGCCCGGTCCGGTGATGCGCAAACGGGTCGAGGAGACGTTGGACCTGCTGGGGCTGGCCGGGTTGCGGCGCCGGCCGCTGGCCACGCTGTCCGGCGGGCAGCAGCAGCGGGTGGCCGTGGGCGCGGCGCTGACCGCCCACCCGAAGGTGTTGGTGCTGGACGAGCCGACGTCGGCGCTGGACCCCGGCGCGGCGGAGGACGTGCTGGCCGCCCTGCACCGTCTGGTGCACGACCTGGGCATGACCGTGCTGATCGCGGAGCACCGGCTGGAACGGGTCGCGCAGTACGCCGACCGGGTGGTGTGGCTGCCGGGCGCTGGGCTGCCGCCGGTCTCGGGCGATCCGGGCGCGGTGCTCGCGGACGCCCCGGTCGCGCCGCCCGTGGTGCGGCTGGCGCAGGTGGCCGGGTGGGAGCCGGTGCCGGTGTCCGTCCGGGACGCGCGGCGGTTGGCGGGACCGCTGCGCGACCGGCTCGCCGAGCCGCCCGTCCCGCTCGCGCAGCCGTCCGGGGACCTGGTGCACATCAAGGACCTCCGGGTCCGCTACTCCACTGTGGACGCTCTGAGTGGCGTGTCGTTGCGGGTCGGCGCGGGTGAGCGGGTGGCCGTGATGGGGCGCAACGGGTCGGGCAAGTCGAGCCTGCTGTGGGCGGTGCAGGGCGCGGGCAGGCGGTCCGGCGGCGAGGTCGCGGTGGACGGCGTCGACCCGGCGTCGCTCAAACCCGCACGGCGGCGCGAGGCGATCGGCCTGGTGCCGCAGCAGCCGGCGGACCTGCTGTACCTGCACACGGTCGGCGGTGAGTGCGCGCAGGCCGACCGGGAGTCCGGCAAGCCCGCCGGCACCTGCCGCGACCTGCTGGACCGGCTCGCGTCGGGCATCCCGGACGACCGCCACCCGCGTGACCTGTCCGAGGGGCAGCGGCTGGCGCTGGTGCTGGCCGTCGCGCTCACGCCGTCGCCGCGGGTCGTGCTGCTGGACGAGCCGACCCGCGGGCTGGACTACCCGGCGAAGACGCGGCTGGCCGCCACCTTGCGCGACCTCGCCGACGACGGGCACGCGGTCGTGCTGGCCACGCACGACGTCGAGTTCGTGGCCGAGTACGCGAGCCGGGTGGTGGTGCTGGCGGAGGGCGAGGTCGTGGCCGACGGGCCGACCGCCGAGGTCGTCACCGCCTCGCCGGTGTTCTCGCCGCAGGTCGCGAAGGTGCTCGCGCCTCAGTCGTGGTTGACCGTGGCGGACGTGCGCGCGGCCCTGGCGGCCCGGTGAACGCCCGGCTGAACACCCGGGCGAACGCCTCGGTGAACACTTCGGTCCGCGTCCGGCCCCGCGCGACCCTGGCGCTGGCCGTGGCGGCGGCGATCAGCGTGGCCGCGTTCGGCTGGCCGCTGCTGGTGTCCGCCGACGCCGACATCGCGCAGGGCACGACCGCGCCGTGGACGTTCGCCCTGCTCCTGCCGCTCGTGCTGGCCGTGGTGCTGGCCGAGATCAGCGAGGGCGGGCTGGACGCGAAGGCCGTGGCGATGCTCGGCGTGCTCTCCGCGCTCGGCGCCGCGATCCGGCCGCTGGGCGCGGGCACGGCGGGGATCGAGACGGTGTTCTTCCTGCTGGTGCTGGGCGGGCGGGTGTTCGGGCCCGGTTTCGGGTTCGTGCTCGGCAACACCATGCTGTTCGCGTCGGCGCTGCTCACCGGCGGCGTCGGGCCGTGGCTGCCGTACCAGATGCTCGGCGCGGCCTGGGTGGCGCTGGGCGCGGGACTGCTGCCGCCGTTGCGCGGTCGGGCGGAACTGGCGCTGCTCGCCGCGTACAGCGCGATCGCGTCGCTGGTCTACGGGTTGCTGCTGAACCTGTCGTTCTGGCCGTTCGCGCTGGGCGCGGGCGGCACGTCGCTGTCCTACCAGCCGGGCGGGCCGATCCTGGACAACCTGGTGCGGGTGGTGGCGTTCAGCCTGGCGACGTCGCTGGGCTGGGACGTCGGCCGGGCGATCACCACCACGGTGCTGGTGCTCGCGACGGGTCCGGTGCTGCTGCGCACCCTGCGCCGGGCCGCCCGCAAGGCGTCGTTCACCGATCCCGTGTTCACCGATCCCCCGGTCGCGCCGCCTCCGACGTGACCGGGCGGTCGGTTCACCCGGTCCCGGCGGCGAGCCACTCGTCGTAGTCCTCCGGGGTGCGCACGCCGTCGTCCAGCACCGCCCGGTAGACGTCGTAGCTGCGGTAGTCCGGGCGGGCGTGCTTGATGAGCAGGATCGCCGACCGGGTCTCCTCCGTGATCCGGCCGGACAGCTCCCGCACGTGCCCGAGGTCGGGCTGGCGGTCCGGCTCGTCCACGAACCACAGGTCGAGGTTCCACTCCGGACCCGTCTCGTCCCGGTACTTCACCCCCAGGTAGAGGCCGTCGGGGTAGATGTGCGGTTCGGCGTTCCAGTCGCGGTCGTCCTTGCGGAACTGCACCACGCGCACCCGCCCGTGCAGCGCGAGCTGCGCGCCGACGCCCACCACCGCGGGGATGTCCAGCGCCGGGCACGCCACGGTGATGTCGATGTCCGGCACCACCATCAGGCCCAGCGCGGAGCTGCCCGTCCGCACGGGCTCCCCCAGCTCGGCCAGCAGCCGGTCCAGCCCGAGGTCGGCCACGACCCCGTCCGCCTGTGCCTGCAAGTCCGCCTGGCGCCGCAGCAGCTCGTCGATCATCGGCCCAGTATCACCGACCGCCCGGCGTCGCCGAACCGTGTGACCGCCGTCGGCGTGCGGCCAGCAGCAGCGCCAGCCCGAGCACCGACATGACCAGGCCCATCCCGTACGCGGTGCGGAAGCCGAAGTGCTGGGCGACGCCCAGCAGCGGCCCGGAGAGCATCGCGCTGGTCTTGGCCGTGTTGGTGTAGAGGGTGCTGGCGTAGCCGGGCCGGTCCGGCGCGAGGTCCTGGAAGTAGGAGATGCCCACGCCCATCACCGCCGAGATCACCACGGCGTGCAGCACCTGCGCGGCCATCACCTGCCAGGTCGCCTGGGTGACGAGCATGACCCCGTAGTAGGCCAGCGCCACCGCGCCGCCCGCCAGCACGAGCACCCGGTGGTTGAACCGGATCGCCAACGCGCCGAAGGCGAGCATCAGCGGGATCTCCAGCGCCGCGCACAGGCCGAGCACCAGTCCCGCGTCACCGGCCGTGCCGCCCAGGTTCTCGGTGATGAACAACGGCATCGCCGCGACGCCGACCGACGTCGCGCCCTGCAGCAGCACGAACGCCACCGCCGCGAGCAGGATCTCCCGCCGCAGCCCCGACCGCTGCTCCACCGCCTCCGCAGGCTCGGGCGACTTGCCCAGCTCGGGCAGCCACACCACGGCCACCAGCACCGCCACCCCGTACACGGCGGCGCTGACCCAGAACAGGCCGGTGAACCCGCCGCCCACGATGAGCAGCGCGCCCAGCGGCGGACCGCCGACCCAGGCGATCGACATGGTCATGCGCAGGCCGCTCATCACCAGCGGCCCTCGCGCCGAGCCGCTGCGCTCCAGCAGCTGCCGGGCGTAGGCGAACATCTGCGGCATCTGGGACGACCCGACCGCCCACAAGGTGACCGCCACCACCAGCAGCAGCCAGTAGTCGCGCAGCAGCGCGAACAGCACCCACGCGACCGCGCTCGCCAACCCGGCCACCACGAGCAGGGTGCGGCGGATCGCCCGCGAGTCGGAGAACCGGCCGATCAACGTGCTGACGATCATCGCCGCCAGTGCGCTGACCAGCAGGAACGCGCCGCTCTGGACCGGGCCGGCACCGAGTTCCTTGATCAGGAACAGCGACATGAACGGTCCGGCGAGCGCGTACCCGACGCTCGACAGGAGGCTGAACGACACCAGCGGCACGAATGGCCGGGAACGCGGGCGGGCAGGGGTCTCACTCGGTGCGGCCACCGGCCGATCCTCGCCGCCGGGGTGGGCGGCGAGGAAGCGGATTTCCAGCATCCGGACCGGTGAGAGCGGTCACACGGCCGTCGGGTCGGGCTCCAGCTCCGGGTGCAGCTCGACGTCGCACCAGCGCACGAGCCCGGCGATGCGCGGCTGACCGTCGTGCCGCCAGACCATGCTGGGCTTGGTCATCGCGCCCGGCGCGCACACCCGGCTCGCCCCGAGGACGGCGAGTTCCCGGGCCGTGCGCCGCAGTTCGTCGCCGACCGCGCCGAGCCCCACGTTCTGCAGGTGCCGGGCGTACGGGCGCATCACGGCGACGGCGGCGGCGACGTCCGGCACGGACACGATCCGCGCGACCCGGTTGCCCGCGCCGCTGAGCGGCATCAGCGTGTCGTCCAGCACGACCGTCCACTCCAGACCGTCCGGCGACCACACCTCGCTCACGTCCGACGTGGCCGCGCGCCACTCGGCGACGAGCCTGCGGTGCTGCAGCACCGTGGCGTCCAGGTCGTCGACCGTCCCGGGCGGGGTGTCCCGCGCCTCGTCCCGCATCGCCGCGGCGAGGTGCTGCGCCACCGCGCGGGCGTGCTGCTCCTGCACCAGGTACACCTGCGGCGACAGGCACGCGTGCTGGTCGAAGTCGCTGCAGTCGGCGGCGATCCGCCGGGCCACCTCGGCGGCGCCGTGCTTCGCCGCGTAGTCGGCGCTGATCACGCCGAACGACAGCTTGTGCGCGTGCTCCTCGTAGAGCTGGTGCGGCGCGACCTTGGCGCGGATCGCCGCGCACGCCTGGTCGCCGCCGTAGGCGATCACCGCGTCGGCGTGCCCCAGGGCGGCCTCCAGCGACGCGTCGTCCGCGCGGTCCCAGTACGTGGCCACGACGGCGTTCGCCAGCACCGGCTCGACGTCGTGCAGGCTGCGCAGGAACGCGGCGGTGAAGTGCGGCTCCTTGGCCGGGACCTTGGCGATCACGGTGGCCTTGACCAGCAGCGCGCGCACCAGCGACCGCACGGGCAGGCCGGGGACGTTGCCGGAGAACACGGCCAGCACGGTGCGCGGTCCGACGGCCGTGGTGCCACCGCGGAAGCCGTCGAGCACCTCCGGGTCGCCCAGCTCGCGGGTCAGCGCGGCGAGCAGCGACTCGGCGCGCAGGTTGCCCACCTCGGCGTCCAGCGCGCGCTCGATCGTCTCCTCGGACATGCCGGTGACCAGCGCGGCGTCCCGCACGGTGGCGCGGCGCGGGGCGAAGTCCCGCTTGGCCCACCGGTCGGACACCTCGTCCAGCGCCGCCACGATCCGACGCACGGGCAGCCGGCGCAGCTCCTCGTGCGCCGCCGCCAGGCCCGCGCCGACCGCGGTCCAGTCGGCGGGCCGGACGCCGCGCCACTCGTGCGGGCCCGACCGCAGGCTGAACGGCACGCCGTCCACCGGCGCCCAGCCCGGCATCCACGACACGCTCATGCGGCTCCTCCGGTCATCTCGTCCAGGGTCAGGGAGCAGCCGCGGCTGGTGCTGCCCGCGATGCGGCCGGCGATGGCGACGCCTTCCGGCCCGGCGACGCCGAGGTCGCCGGTCAGCAGGACGTGCGGCCGGTCGAGCAGGGACAGGTCGGTGACCTCCAGCAGGCCGTGGCCCTCGGTCAGGTGCTCGCGCGTGCGGGGGTCGCGGACCTTGGGGCCGCCCGCCGGGTGGTGGCCCTTGGGTCGTTCGCCGAGCGGGCCGACGGGGGTGTCGGAGGCGTCGTAGAGCATGTTGGCCAGCTCGGTCATGCCGAAGATGTTGCCGTGCCGCTCGATGCCGAAGACCCGGCGCACGGCGACGCGGAGGTCGTCCACCCTCATGATCCGCGAGCGGCCCTTGAACCCGCCGCCGTCGTACATGCGGGAGCCGGCGGGCAGCTGCCAGCTGCGGCCCTGCGCCTGGAGCGCGTCGCAGATGTTGACGAACGCGAAGGTCGCGCCCACGAGCACCACCGGCAGGTCCTCGGCCACGGCGGCGTCGAGGCGCCGTGCCAGCAGGTCGAAGTCGACGCCGTCCGAGCCCACGACGGCCGCGCTGAACCGGGGGTCGCCGCACGCCTCGGCGAGCCGGGCCATGTCGAACGCGATCGCCATCTCCGGCGCGGCCTCCTCGGAGGGCGCGAACGACAGGACCGCGGGACGCACGTCGCCGGTGAGCAGGTGCCGCCGGGCGTTGGCGGCGATCGCGATCCCCTTCAGCTCCAGGCCGAGCTTGGAGTAGCGGACGCTGCCCCGCACGCTCCCGGTCGTGCCGCTGGTGCGGAACACGCGGACCGGCGGCGCGTCGGGGAACAGGTGCGGCCCGCCGTCCTTGTAGGCGGTGTCGGGCACGCCGACGCCCACCCCGACCTGCTTCCAGTAGCGGGCGACGTCCGGCGAGTTGGCCATCGCCAGCTCGACCAGGTGCTCGTGGACGTCGAGCGGGTCGCCGATCCCGTCGGAGACCAGCAGGGCCATGCGTTCGAAGAGCCGCGCGACGTGGGGGTCGTCGTGGGCAACGGTCATCGATGTCCTCCTGCGGTGTGGGCGAACCCGACCGGTCAGCGGCGGACGGACGCTTCGGACAAGATCCGTCCCCGGAACGGGGTAGCGGCGACCGGGGGTTGCCAGGCGCACAGGATGACCGAGGAACGCTTCGGGCCCAACCGCATCCGCGCGTTCCGCTACGGGAACCGGAACGCATGACGGCCCGGAAGGTGCTCACGACCCGCCGCACGGCCGATGGCGTGCGTCTACCCGGCCGACGACATGCCCCCGCGCCCACGCTGACCCCCCGGAACACGAGGAAGGGGAACCGCACGGGCTACGCGTTCGTGGCTGAGGGGTTGGTCAAGCGGTACGGCGCGACGACCGCGCCGGCCGGTGTCGACCTCGCCGCCCGGCCAGGGCCGGTGCGAACCCACGCGCATGCGGTGTCCGTCCCACGGCGGTCGCGGTGGTCGTGGGACAGTGGCCGGACGTGTGGGCCGTGTGAACAACAGGAAAATTGCCGAGTTGTCCGCAATATTGCGGATTCGCTTCGGACATTCGCCCATTCGTGCCGTAACAATGTTCTGGACTGGGCTAACGAATGCCCGGAGCAACCGATATCGCCGCTATGGACGACGATTCCACCCCGGCGGCACGAGTCCACGCGCCCGAACGCCGGAACCCGGCGTCCGAACGCGGGAACCGAGCCGTCGCAGACCGAGCAACCACCTGGGGTGCCGGATGAACAGCCGAATGGTCGAACTCGAAGCAGTCCTGTCCCGGTCCGCGCCGGACCGGCAGGCGGCCCGGCGCCTCGCCGTGGACCTGGCGCGCTCGCTGGACGCGCTCAGCGCCCGCCGGGACGTGGACCGCCTGCTGCGCTGCGCCGCCGCGCTGACCCGGATGGGGTCCGCCGACGCGGCGGACGCGCTGCTGATCGCGATGCTGGCCCTCGTGGACCCGACGGGCCCCGAGGCGTCGCGGGTGCGCGACCAGCAGGCGCTGGTGGCCGTCGCCCGCGGTCGG
>NZ_JBHTLK010000285.1:0-7871 GCF_042678885.1 Saccharothrix hoggarensis | reverse complement strand
GGGCTCGGCGGCCACCGCCATCGCCGTCACGAGCGTCGCGGGCACCGTGCTGGCGCTCACCGCCACCGCCGCGTGGTCCCGCGTCGCGCCCGCGGCCGTGAACTGACCCCGTGCCCCGCGACCCGCTGTGGCGCGACCGGTCGTTCGCGCTGCTGTGGTCCGGGCAGTCGGTGTCCCTCATCGGGTCGCAGGTGACCGTCGTCGCGGTGCCGTTGGTGGCGGTCGCGGCGCTGGGGGCGGGGCCGTGGGAGGTCGGCGTGGTGGCCGCGTGCGGGCGGTTGCCGTACCTGGTGTTCGGGCTCGTCGCCGGGGTGTGGGTGGACCGGCTGCCGCGTCGGGCGGTGGCGGCGGTGTGCGCGGTCGGGCAGGCGGTGGCGCTGGCGGTGGTGCCGGTGGCCGCGGCGGTCGTGGTGCTGTCGGTGGCCGTGCTGGCCGTGGCGGTGGCCGAGGCCCGCGCGTTCGCCGTATTCGGGGACATCGCCGGGCTGGCGCTGGTGCCGATGGTGGTGCCGCGGGACCGGTTGACGCGGGCGCAGGGGGCCGTGGAGGTCAGCCAGGCCACCGCGCAGGTCGCGGGACCGGCGCTCGGCGGGTGGCTGGTCGGCGCGGGCACGGCGGCAGGGGCGTTGCTGGTCGACGCGGCGAGCTTCGTCGTGGCCGCGGTGGCGTTGGCCGGGGTGCAGGTGGCGGGACCGGCGGTCGGTCGGGCCGACGCGTCGGCGCGGGCCGGGATGGGCGCCGAGGTGCTGGCCGGGCTGCGGGCCGTGTTCGGCCACCGGATCCTGCGGCGGGTCACGCTGTGCACCGCGACCCACGTCTTCTGGTTCAACGCCTTCGGCGCCGTGCTCGTGCTGCACCTCGTCGCGGACCTGGGCATGACGCCGTCACGGCTCGGCATGACGCTGTCGGTGGGAGCGGTGGGCGGGCTGGTCGGCGCGCTCGTGGCGGCCCGGGCGGGCGAGTGGTTCGGGCGCGGGCCGACGATGGTCGCGGCGATCCTCGTCACCGGGGGCGGGCAGGCGTTCGTCGCCGTGTCGCCGATGGTGGGCGTGGCGGTGATGTGGTTCGCGTTGCAGGTCTACAACGTGCACCAGGTGCCGGTGCGGTACGAGGTCACGCCGTCCGCGCTGCACGGGCGGGTCAACGCCACCATCCGCACGGCGGTGTGGGGCTGCGCGCCGGCGGGGGCGCTGGTCGGCGGGCTGCTGGGCGACCTGGTCGGGTCGCGGGCGACGCTGGTGGTCAGCGGCGTCGGCGCGGCGCTGGCGTGCCTGTGGCTGGCGCGGACACGGGTCGGCTGACGGCGGTCACGGGTCGACGGACCGTGGTCACGGGTATCTGACAGCGGACACGGGGGCGGCTGACGCCGGGCACGGGCGGCCGGCGGCCGGGCACGGGTCGGTTGACGGCGGACACGGCTCGGCTGGGCGGGCAGGCCGCGCCGGCCGCGGGGAGTCGGAAGGGCTCGCCGCGGCCCGCGCCTGGCCTCGGGTGGCGTAGGACACCCGGATCTTCGCGTTGGTCACCGTCGCGTGTCGCACCCGGCATCACCAGATCTTGTCGCGCATGGCGGCGCACCTCCCCTCGACGTGGTTCCCGACTCGGACCGGATCACCGGGGGTCACCAGATCTTGTCGCGCACGACCACACCTCCCACCCGTCTCGATACGTGCCACAACGGCTGCTGACCTGCGGTTTCACCAGATCTTGTCGCGCACGGCAATCACCTCCCGTGGTTTGCGTCACCCCGCTAGCGGCTGACATCCGCGCAGGTCACGAATACTGTGACCCTCCGTCCGGGCACCATGACGGTCCGGGGTAGACGGTCGCGAGGAACCATGGACAGAGCGCGTTCGACGTCGTCGGGCGATCGACGCTGGTCACTATGGTCCCTGCCCCGACGGGCCCTCGTGTACGTGCTGTCGGTGGAACTCGTCGCGGTGCTCGCCACAGCGGCCACCACCGCCTGGCCGGTGCCCGCCGGGTCGTGGACCACGTTCGCCGTCCTCGTCGCCTGCGCCGCCCTGCACCTGCACTCGTCGCGCTGGATCGAGCGCGTCCGCCGCGACCACAGCCACCTGCCGCACGTCGACCTGTGCAGCATCTGGCTCGTGGCCGGCGCGCTGGTGCTGCCGCCGACGCTCGCCGTCGCCCTCGTCGTGCTCGTCTACGCGCACCGCTGGTGGGTCGTCGGCCGCTGGGACGCCTCCCGGCCACCCCACCGGTGCGTGTTCACGACGTCGATGATGGTGCTGGCCACGCTCGCCGCGGGCGCCGTCGCCGGCGCCACGGGCCTGCGCGACCACCTCCAGCACGGCCGGCCGACCGGCGCGCTCGACCTCGCCGGCCTGGTCGGCGCGGGCGCGGCGCACTGGCTCGTCAACACCGCCCTGGTCGCCGCCGTGATCCTGCTGACCGTGCGGCCCCGCTCGGTGAAGGACGCCGTCGGCAGCGGCGCGGACAACCTGCTCGAAGCGGGCCAGCTCGCGATGGGCGGGTTCGTCGCCCTCGCCGTGGCGCTGTGGCCCGGTTTCGCGCTGCCGATGGTCGTCGCGGCCGTCGCGCTGCACCGCACGGTGCTGATCCACCAGCTGGAGCTGGCCGCCCGCACCGACGCCAAGACCGGCCTCCTCAACGCCGAGGCGTGGCACCTCCAGGCCAAGCTGGAGCTGCAACGCACCCGGCAGCAGCCGCCCGGCGCGCGGGTCGGCCTGTTCATGATCGACGTCGACCACTTCAAGGACATCAACGACACGCACGGCCACCAGACCGGCGACCTGGTGCTCCGGCGGATCGCGGTGGCGCTGGAGTGCGCGGTGCGGCGTGGTGACGCGGTGGGCCGGTTCGGCGGCGAGGAGTTCGCCGTGCTGCTGCCCGGCGTGGAGCCCGACGAGGCCGTGGCGATCGCCGAGCGGATGCGCTCCGAGGTGCACCGGGTGCTCGTGGACGACGGCGAGGGCGGCGTGGTGGCGGGCCTCACGGTGAGCATAGGCATCGCCGTGTGGCCCGAGGTCGCCGAGGACACCGTCGAAGGGCTGCTCGCGGCGGCCGACTCGGCGCTGTACGAGGCCAAGCGGCTCGGCCGGGACCAGGTGCAGACCGCGGGCGGCCGGCGCAGGTCGCCGTGGACCCCGGCGGCCCGCTCGGAACGGCCCGGCGTGTAACAACCGGGTCTCCCTGCCGGATCTCCTACAGGTCAGGCCGTCGGTGGCGTAGTTTCTGCCCGCTACCACCGACACGGTGGACTCCAGTCGTTCGCAAGGGTCGTGAGCCAGTGGACCTCGGTGCCCCGCACGGAATCCGCTTCCGCTTCGAAGCGGGGCTGCTGCGTGCCGTCCTGCTCGACGTGCACCGCAAACCACCGGTGGACGCGGGTGAGTCGTTGACCGCGGAGGCCGGCGCGCGCGACCTGTACGTCTCCGAGACCCGTGACGGGCACGTCCGCGCGGTGCTGCGGCAGCGCTTCGACCTGCCCTCGCCCGCCCGCTGGCGGCTCGCCGTGGACGCGCCCGCCGCCGAGACCGGCGACGGGGTGCGGTTCGAGCTGCCGAACTCGGTGTCGCTGCTGGTGTCCGGCTCGTCGCCGTGCGCGGTGGACGACGGCGGGGTGTGCGTCGACCTGCCCGCGGGCGAGTCCGAGCTGACCCTCGCGGTGACCAGCGAGCCGGTGTTCGACGTCGGCGACACGGTCGTCGTGTGCCGCCCGGACCAGGTGCGCGAGGCCGCGGTGGTGGTGTCGTGCCTGCCCGCCGACCGGCTGACCCCGGTCGTCGCGCTGAGACCCGACGACGTGTCGTCGCACCGGCACGACGCGCTGCTGGCCGACGTGCTCGCCGCCGTGGGCGTGCGCCGCGTCGTGTTCCTCGCCGAGTTCCCGGCCGAGCCCGACCGGCCGCTGTTCCCCGACCTGCCAGACCACGTGCACCTGCCGTGCGACGACCCGGTCGGCCTCACCGCCAAGGCGTGGGAGCTGCTGCGCGGCGACGGCGGGCCGGACCGCACGCTCGACGTCGCGCCGGACGCCGACTTCGTCACCGCCCTGTTCACCGCCCTGCGCACCGGCTCGGCGCTGCGGGTGGACGACGACGCGCCGCCCGTGCCGTTCGATGACCACAACCCCGACGACGGTGACGAGGCCGTGCTGGTCGAGCGCACGGGCGACGCGGACGACCTGGTCGCCGCCCTCTACGCGCACCACCGGTCGGCCCGCCTGGTCGTCACGCCCGCGCCGGACCTGACCGAGGTCCGCGCCGTGGTGGCGGAGGAACAGGGCCGGGTCACCGCGGCCGCCGCCGCGATCGGCGACGCCGTCAAGGGCATCGGGTTCGTCGAGGCGCTGTGGCGGTACCTGTCGACCGGCGGGCACGACCCGTTCGCGGCGGTCGAGGCCGTGGTCACGGCGCAGGTGCCCGCCGAGGCGGTGGCGGAGGTGGGCGACCGGCGGCTGACCGCGTTCACCACCGGCCTGCCCTACCCGTTCGTGCACACCGAGGACGCGAACTGGGCGCGCAAGCCGATCGGGCACGTGGTGGCCGACCCGGCGCTGGTCGTGCTCACCGAGCTGCACCGCGCGGGCGCGGCGCGGGAACCCGGCGCGTTCGGCCTGGTCTTCGACTCCGGCACGTTCGCCGAGGCGCCCGAGACCGCCGCGTCGCCCGGCCACCACACCCACCCGATCGTGCTGCCCGAGTCGGACGCGTCACCGGACGTGCTGCGCGAGCTGGCCGCGGACCTGCCGGTCGAGCTGGTGTTCTTCAACTGCCACGACGGCGACGCGATCGTCCTCGGCGGCCGGCCGCTGCCCGACGTGGACCTGCCGGTGGAGCTGCGGCACCGGCCGATCGTGTTCAACAACTCCTGCCGGTCGTGGACGGGCCTGGGCCGCGAGTTCGTCCGCGCCGGCGCCCGCGGCTACATCGGCACCCTGTGGAGCATCCCGGCGAACCTGGCCGCCGGCTTCGCCCGCACCGTCGTGCGGCGGCTCACCGCGGAGGAGACGCCCGCCGCGCACGCCATCGTCAACACCGGCACGCCCGGCGGCATCGAGCGGTCCTACCTGTACGTGGGCACGGTCAACGGCAGGCTGGACCAGTGGCGCGACCGGTCCACCACCGACGCCGAGGCGGCGCTCACGGGGTGCGAGCTGCTGGCCGCCGCCGCGCGCGGCCGCACCGGACCGCTCGCGCCCGTGCTGCGCCGGGAGATCACGGCGTTGCGGCGGGTCGCCGAGGCGGGCGGCGCGGCCGACAGCCCGTCGTTCGCCGACGTGCTGCTGGCCGAGCTGGAGCTCGAAGAGGACGACGACCGGGCCGCCGCGCTGGTCGAGCGGATCGACGCCCTGCTGGAGGGCTCCGACCTCCCCGACGACGAGGTCGAGCCGCGGTGGGCGACCAGGTTCGCGTTGACCGGCGCCCGGTCGGAGCGGCGCGGGGAATACCCCGCCGCGCTGGCGGACTTCGAACGGTGTGTGGGCTTGGGCGACGCGTGCCGCGACCGAGCGGACGTCCTGCTGCGGATGGCGAGGCTGCTGGTGGACGAGGGCAGAACCGACGAGGCCGGACAGGCGGCGCGGCTGGCGCGCGAGGAGTACCGGCTGAACGGGGACAGACCGGCGCTGCTCGACGCGGTCACCGTGCTCGACCGGATCGGCGACCCGGACCCGGACACGGCGGTCGACTACGCCGTGGAGGGCCACGACCTGGCCGCCGAACTGGGCGACCGGGCCCGGCAGGCGGCGTTCGCGCTGGCCGAGTGCGAACGCCGGCAGGCCGCGGGCGACCTCGACGGCGCGATCGACGCCGCGTCACGGGCCGTGCAGCTGTTCCGCGCCGAGGGCGACGATCCGCTGAAGCTGGCGGCGCTGCGCCGGCTCGGCGCGTGCCACCGCGACCGCGGCGACCTGGAGACCGCCCAGCACTACGCCGCCGTCGGGCTCGCCCGCGCCGAGCAGCTGGGCGCGGCGGCCGAGGTGGCGTCGTTCCACGACGACCTGGGCGGCGTGCTGACCGCGCGCCGCCAGCACGGCGAGGCGTTGGGGCACTACCGGCACGCGGTGGAGAAGCTCGTGGCGACCGGCGCGTGGGAGCGCGGCGCGGAACTGCTGCCCCACCTGGCCGTGGGCGCGGTCCGGGCGCGCGACCCGGAGGCGCTGTGGACCGCGGCCCTGTGCGGCGGCCTCATCTGCGAGGTCGCGCCGCGCGAGGTGTGGGCGTCGGTGGTGCCGCTCGTGGTCGACTCGATGAAGCGGGCCATCGAGACCGGGCCGCTGGAGCTGACCCAGCGCGGCATGACCGACTTCGCCAGCGCCGTGACCGCGGGCAAGCGCGAGGACATGCCGTTCCAGGTGGGGCTGCTCGCGGACGTCGTGGTCGTGCTGCTGGCGTGGCTGATGGACCGGGTCGACCCCGGCATCCAGGCGTTCGCCCGCGAGCTGGACCGCACCAGCGGTGGCGTGCTCGACCTCGTCGGCTACCTGTCCGTGCCGTACACCGAGCGGGCACGCCACCCCGGCGTGGTCCGGTCCCGGCCTACCAGTGACGGCCCGCGGTGAGGTCGTCCAGCTCCGGCCGGGACAGGTGGAGCACGCGATAGCGGACGTGGTCCTCGGAGACCACGCCGGGCGTGGCGTCCGGGGTGTCGCGCCACAGCGTGAAGTGCACGAGCTGCCAGTGCCTCGGGTCCATCGCCACGGCCGTCGCGTAGACGTCGGGGTGCGCCGTGCGCTGCTCCAGGTCGGCCAGGGCCCGGTCGATCGCCTCCGTCGGGTCGTGGTCGGCCGGGACGTGCTCGACGCGCTTGGTGGCGGCGGTGGGCGCGCCGGAGCCCGGGTCGGCGTCGTACGCGCCGCCGGCGCCGTACGCCAGGCCCACCCAGTGCTGCACCGTCGGACGGCCGAAGTCCGTGCTCAGGCCCCGGAAACCCGGCCCCCACAGGAAGCTGTTCATGCCCTCGGCGGTGCGCCACAGGTAGAACGGCGAGTACTGGTTGACCGGTGAGCCGTCGACGCCGCGCTCCCGCACGCAGTACGCCTTCAGTCCGAGGCCGGGGAAGGCGTCCAGCGCGGAACCCCTGGTGGCGACACGGGTGCGGATGATGCCCATGTCGTAGTCGGCGGGCAGGGTGATCTCGTAGTGCATGGCGTGCATGGTTCAACTACCCCCATAGGTGGCCGCGGTGCGCGGGTACAGGTCGCGGTAGGCCGTGAGCCGGCCCCACGGCGTGGTGACGGACTCCGCCCGGAGCAGGCCGTGCACGAGCGCCCGGGCGAACACCACCCGTGCCGCCGTCAGCACGTCGTCCGCGGCGGCGTCGTGGGTGCCGGTCGAGGCGGCGAACACCGTGTCGCCGTCGGTGAGGCCGTGTGCGGGGCGGACGGCCAGCGCCAGGCCGTCCTGGGCGGCGTTGGCGACGCGGAACAGGTCCGGCACGCGGGCGTTCGTGACGACCACGCCGATGACCGTGTTGAACGGCGGCGCGTCGGTGAACGGCGGCACGTGACCGGACGCGGCGGCGCGCGCGGCGTCGAGGTCGTCGCCCCCGGGCTCCGGGAACTCGCCCGGGAGGCCGAGGCGGGCGGCGAACGGCAGCCCGGTGTCGAAGTCGACCGACGGGCCGACCGCGTTCAGGGCGGCGACCACGCCGACGACCGCACCGCCGGGCAACGTGGCGCTCGCCGTGCCGAGACCGCCCCTCAGGCTCGCGTTGAGCGCTCCGGTGCCCGCGCCCACGTTCCCCTGCGCCACGTCCACGCCGGCGTTCCGCACCGCCTCCGCGCCCTCGTCCGGGCCGGGGCGCGCGTGGAAGTCCCCGCCCCGGCCGAGGTCGAACAACGCGGCGGCGGGCACGAACGACCCCAGCTCGCGGGCCGCGCC
>NZ_JBHTLK010000284.1:0-7994 GCF_042678885.1 Saccharothrix hoggarensis | reverse complement strand
CTGCCGTCGTGCTGCCCCTCGCCGCGGGCGTCACCGCGTCCGCGCTCGTGCACACCGACCCCGACCAGGGCACCGCGACCGTCGCCGCGATCCAGGGCAACGTGCCCCGCGCCGGCCTCGACTTCAACGCCCAGCGCCGCGCCGTCCTCGACAACCACGTCAAGCGCACCCTGCAACTCGCCGACGACGTCCGCGCCGGCCGCGCCGCCCGCCCCGACCTGGTCATCTGGCCGGAGAACTCGTCCGACATCGACCCGTTCCGCAACGTCGACGCCGCCGCCCAGATCCAACGCGCCACCGAGGCCATCCAGGCGCCCATCGCCGTCGGCGCCGTCGTCATCGACCAGGACGACAAGCTGCCCCGCAACACCGTCGTCCTCTACGAACCCGGCGCGGGCGCCACCGACACCTACACCAAGCGGCAGCTCCAGCCGTTCGGCGAGACCATGCCCTACCGGTCGTTCTTCCGGATCTTCACCGAGACCGTCGACCGCGCCGGCACCTTCCAGCCCGGCACCGACCCGCGGGGCTTCAGCATGGGACCGGCGAAGGTCGCCATCGACACCTGCTACGAGGTCGCGTTCGACGGCGTCGTCCGCGACTCCGTCACCGCGGGCGCGAACCTCATCGCCATCCCCACCAACAACGCCACGTTCGGCTACACCGAGATGACCTACCAGCAGCTGGCGATGTCCCGCGTCCGCGCCGTCGAGCACGGCAAGGCCGTCGTCGTCGCGGCCACCAGCGGGGTCAGCGCGATCGTGCAGCCAGACGGCTCCGTCACCGCCCGCACCGGCATGTTCACCGCCGACGCGCTGGTGGCGACGCTCCCGCTGCGGGGGGAGGCTACGCTGGCCACCCGGCTCGGCGCATGGCCCGAGTGGGTGATGACCGCTCTGGGCCTCATGGCCGTGGCGTTCAGCTTGACGACGAAACGACGACGATCGCGTCCGACCCCTGGTGCGGGTGTCGGCGAGGAGGAAACGGATGGCGGACCAGCAGGCGCAGCCTGACCGCGAGCTCGGGCCGGTGCTGGTGGTGATCCCGACCTACAACGAGCGGGACAACATCGGGAAGATCGTGACGCGGCTGCACGCGGCGCTGCCCCACGCGCACGCGCTCGTGGTCGACGACGGCAGCCCCGACGGCACCGGGCAGCTCGCGGACGAGATGGCCGCCGCGGACGACCGGGTCCACGTGCTGCACCGCACGGAGAAGGCGGGCCTCGGCGCGGCCTACGTGGCGGGCTTCCGGTGGGCGCTCGACCACGACTACGCCGTGGTCGTGGAGATGGACGCGGACGGCTCCCACGCCCCCGAGGACCTGCCGCGGCTGCTCGACGCGCTGCGCGACGCGGACCTCGTGCTCGGGTCGCGGTACGTGCCCGGCGGCAGCACGGTCAACTGGCCCAAGTACCGGGAGCTGATCTCCCGCGGCGGCAACGTGTACTCGCAGCTCGCGCTCGGCGCGAAGGTCAAGGACATCACCGGCGGCTTCCGCGCGTTCCGCGCCGAGGTGCTGGAACGGCTCAAGCTGCACACCGTCGCGTCGCAGGGCTACTGCTTCCAGATCGACCTGGCGTGGCGCACCATCGAACTCGGCTACCGGGTCGTGGAGGTGCCGATCACGTTCACCGAGCGTGAGATCGGCGAGTCGAAGATGAGCGGCAACATCGTCCGCGAGGCGCTGTGGCGGGTCACCAAGTGGGGCGTGCGGCGGCGCGCGAACCAGCTGCGCGGCCTGTTCGCGCCGAAGAAGGCGAAGGCGCCCAGCAACCGCTGACCCCGGACGTGGGAGGGGCCCGCCGGATGCGTCCGGCGGGCCCCTCCCACGTCGCGGTGTGGCTCAGGCGGTGCGGGTGCGCCGCCCCTTCAGCTCTTCCAGCCGCTCGTCCAGCAGCTCTTCGAGCTCCGGGATCGTGCGCCGCTCCAGGAGCATGTCCCAGTGCGTGCGCGGCGGCTTCACCTTCTTCGCCTCCGGCTCGGCGCCGTCGATGATCTTCGACTCCTGGCCGTGGAGACGACACTCCCAGGTGTGCGGGATCTCGGCGTCGTCGGAGAACGGGACCTCGAAGTCGTGGCCCTTGGGGCAGGCGTACCGCACCGACCGGCGCGGGGCGAGGTCGTGATTGCGGTCGGTCTCGTAGCTGACTGCTCCGAGCCGGCTACCCCGTAGAACGCGGTCGGCCATGGCGGTGTCCTTTCGCTCGGCTCAGGGCCGGGGCCCAGGCTTGTTGCTCACCGAGTGCAACGACCGGACTGCTCCGTTCGTTCCCGGCTTCACGGTCATCGTCGCCCACAGTGACGTCTTTCACCCGTCAACGAAGGCTTCCTCCTAAGGGATGCAATCGCGGCCGGTTCGTGACGCGTTATCAAGCTACCGAGGTACACCATCACACGGATGGAGCAGTCGCGGCAGAAGTCGTGCGGCTGCGACAGCTTAGACCGACCACGGACCGCGACGTTACGGCGGGTTTAACGCAGCAGTAGTGACGTCCGTCATGCTCGTGGTCACGCAAAGTTATTTCGAGAACTTTCGGCACCGCCGCCACGCTGTGTGGCGGCACGGTCGTACACGGTGGCGGGCATGATGGATGAATCACCCGTCCGGACCCACGTCAAACGTCCAGATGGATGCTTTATAAGCTCTATAGCTTCAGTGTTGACCAAAACCAAACTTCTCGGCCAGTCGGTCGATCAACTCACGTTGCGCCGTCACAACCTTCACACGCGCCTCGACCAGGGAGAACCAAACGACGCGGTCGACCTCGGGGTACTCGCGGAACACCCCGGACCCGCGCGGCCACTCCAGGGTGAACGTGCCGGGAACCACCCGATCGGGGTCGAGGTCGCCCGCCAGCGCCCAGGCCTGCACGACCTTCCCGCCGGACTGGCGCACCTCGCCCAGCGGCACCAGCTCGCCGTCCGGCACGGGCAGGCCCAGCTCCTCGGTGAACTCCCGGCGCGCCGTGGCCTCCGGCTCCTCGTCGCCGTCGGGCTCGCCCTTGGGGATGGACCACGCGCCGTCGTCCTTGCGGGCCCAGAACGGGCCGCCCATGTGCCCGAGGAGCACCTGCGGTTCGCCGTCGACCTCGCGGTGGAGCAGGATGCCGGCGCTGCGCCTGCCTGTCATGCGCACAGTGTGGCGGGTCCGCTCGACGCCCCGGTGATCAGGTGCGGCATCGGCCGGCGCGCCGTCGGGCCGGGGGAGGGTGGCCGGTCAGGTGGCGCGGCGGGTGCGCATGTGGATCTGCTCGCCCTGCTTGCCGAACAGGCTCAGCACCTCCACCGGGTCGTCGCCCGCCGCGCCGAACCAGTGCGGCAGGCGGGTGTCGAACTCGGCGGCCTCGCCCGCCGCGAGCACCACGTCGTAGTCGGCCAGGATCAGGCGCAGCCGCCCGGACAGCACGTAGAGCCACTCGTAGCCGGTGTGGGTCCTGGGGTCGGGCTCGCCGCGCCGCGTGATGATCATCTTGAACGCCTGGAGGCCGCCGGGCTGCTGGGTGAGCGGCAGGATCGTCATGCCGGGGCGGCGGATCGGCACGGGGCGGATGCGGGGGTCGCCGACCGGCGGCGCGCCGACCAGCTCGTCGAGCGGGACGCGGTGGGCGCGGGCGATGGGCAGGAGCAGTTCGAGGCTGGGCCGGCGTTGGCCGGACTCCAGCCGGGAGAGGGTGCTCTTGGAGATGCCGGTGGCGGCGGCGAGGTCGGCGAGGGTCGCGCCGCGGCTGGTGCGGATGTGGCGCAGTCGTTCGCCGACCTTGTCCAGGACGTCGTCCATGAGGTCTTCGACGGGGTCGTCGGTGGGTGTTGCGGGCGGATCGGCCATGATCGTTTCCCAGGTTCGGCAACAAGGTTTGTCCATTGTGGGACACGGGCGCATCCTCGTCCACAGGGATCGGACACCTGACGAGGGAGTGGACGACATGGACGACGTGGTGGTGGTCGGCGGTGGCGCGGCGGGGTTGAACGCGGCGCTGGTGCTGGGGCGGGCGCGGCGGAGCGTCGTGGTGGTGGACTCCGGCGAGCCGCGCAACGCGCCGGCGGAGGGCGTGCACGGGTTCCTGTCGCGGGACGGTGTGCCGCCGGGTGAGCTGCTGGGCGTGGGCCGGGACGAGGTGGCCCGCTACGGGGGCCGGTTCGTGTCGGGGCGGGTGGCCCGGGTGGAGCGGGTCGAGCCGGCGCGGGAGGCGGACCCGGAGTTCCGGGTGGAGCTGGACGGCGGCGAGGTGCTGCGGTCGCGGCGGGTCGTGGTGGCGACGGGGTTGCGCGACGAGCTGCCGGACGTGCCGGGGCTGCGGGAGGGCTGGGGCCGGTACGTGCTGCACTGCCCGTACTGCCACGGGTTCGAGGTGGCGGACGGGCCGCTGGGTGTGCTGGGGACGCACGAGCGGTCGCCGCACCAGGCGTTGCTGGTGCGGGAGTGGTCGTCGGACCTGGTGTACTTCGCGGTCCGGCCGTTGGCGGACGGCGAGCGGGAGGCGTTGGCCGCGCGGGGCGTGCGGGTGGTGGACGGTCCGGTGTCGGCGGTGTCGGCGGACGGGGTGGAGACGGCGGCGGAGGGGTTGGTGGCGCGGCGGGCGGTGTTCGTGGCGCCGGAGTTCCGGCCGCGTGACGGGGTGCTGGACGCGTTGGGGTGCGAGCGGGACGACGCGGGGTTGGTGCGGGTGGACGCGTGGGGCGCGACGAGCGTGCCCGGTGTGTACGCGGCGGGGAACGTGGTGGACCCGATGGCGCAGGTGGTGTCGTCCGCGGCGGCGGGGGCGAAGGCGGCGGTGGGGTTGCACGCGGGGCTGGTGTTCGGCCTGAAGTGACCGGTCGGCCTGAAGTGACCGGTAGGCCTGAGGTGACCGGGGTGGCGGCTCGCCCGACGTGACGCCGTGACGTCGCCCGGCCGGGTCAGGTGAGGCTGAGTTGCCGGCCGCTGACGAGGTGTGGGCCGAGGTCGCCGGTGCGGTAGTGGGTGCGGCAGAGGACCTGGTAGCGGACCTCGGCGGTGTCGGGGGTGGCGCCGGGGTGGGGCGCGGTGTCGGCGACGAGGACGGTGTCTCCGGCGCGGACGACGTCGCCGTCGTGGACGCGGGCGTTGAAGCGGCCGGGTCGGCCGCACCAGCAGAGGACCTCGACCTGGATGGCGTTGAGCTCGTCGGCGAGTTCGACGAGGCGCTGGGAGCCGGGGAAGAGGGTGCTGCGGAAGTCGGTGGCCAGGCCGAAGCAGTAGACCTCGAGGTGGGCGTCGTCGGCGAGTTCGGCGAGTTGGTCGACCTGGTCGGGGGAGAGGAACTGGGCTTCGTCGACGATGAGGTAGTCGACGCGGGCGCCGCGGGCCCAGTGGTCGCGGACGAGGGCGCAGAGGTCCATGTCCTCGTCGACTTCGAGGGCGTTGCGGGCGAGGCCCATGCGGCTGGAGATGGTGGGGGTGCCGGAGCGGTCGTGGCGGACGAGGAGGAGTCCGCGGCGGCCCTGGCGGGCCTGGTTGTGGTCGATCTGCAGGGCGAGGGTGGACTTGCCGCAGTCCATGGGGCCGAAGAAGAACCGGAGCCTGCCGGTGGGCGCGAGTCCGCGGCCGGCGCCGAAGGCGGGCACGGCGGACAGCGCGTCGGTCGGGTCCGAGTCGGGGGTGGGGGTGATCGGGTCCACGGCGGGCCACCCTAGTGCGCGGTGTCGGGGGTGATCTCCCCGGTGTGGCGGGGTGGGTGGTCGACGTCCGGCTATCGCGAATCTGTTTCACATCCGAATGGCGCTCCCGCCGGCGACGCGGACGTGGGACACAGTGAACCGCTCGGTTCCGGTTCGGTGTCGTCGGTGGAAGGACCGCTGATGAAACGCCTGGTGGCCGCCCTCGCGGCGGCGTCCTTCCTCCTGTCCTCCGGCGCGGCGACGGCCCAACCCGGCACCGCCCGAGCCGGCACCGCCCAACCCACGCCGCCCAGCCCGGCACGGCTGCCGTGCGTGACGTGGTCGTGGTCGGCAAGTCCGCCGCGGGCACGGTGACGTTCCTGGACGGCCGCACGTTCGCCAACCTCGTGCGGGGGTACGCGCACCACCCGGTGGGCGCGTTGCCGTACTGGTCGTTGAGCAGCGCGGACGGGCGGCACTGCCTGGTGACGTTGTCGAACCTGGACGCGGTGTCGGTGGTGGAGTACGCGACGGCGCGCGAGGTGGCGCGGTGCCGGTGGGGGACTTCCCGCAGCGGGAGCGGCTGGGTCGGCTGGCGGAGGACGCGGTGGCGACGCTGGGCCGCCCGCGGTCGGGGTGACGGCGCCGGTCCGGCCCTCGTGGTGGACGCGGGGGCCGGACCGGCGGGTCAGCGGACGGCGATCGCGTCGACCTCGAACAGCATGCCGGGCAGGGCGAGGGTGGCGACGCCGAGCAGGGTCTGCACGGGTGGCCGGTCGCCCCAGATGCGGGTGACGCGGTCGCGGAGGACGGCGAGGCGGTCGGCGTCGTGGTCGACGACGTAGGTGCCGAGGCGGGCGACGTGGCGGTAGTCGAGGCCGGCGGCGCGCAGGGCGGTGCCGAGGTTGGCGTAGGCCTGGTCGACCTGGGCGGCGAAGTCGTCGGAGACGAGGTGGCCGGTGGCGTCGGCGCCGTACTGGCCGGCGATGAGGACGAGGTCGCCGGTGGTGGTGGCGACGTGGCTGTAGCCGTAGCCGGTGGGGTCGTTGAGCCCGTCGGGGTTGGTGAGGGTGTGCGGCACGGTCGGTGTCCTTCCGGGTGTGTGCGTCCTGCTTCGGGCTTCGGGTGTCAGGTGAGGCGGGCGCGGGTGCGGTCCGGGGCGTCGGGGTCGGCGCGGCGGACGTCGGCGTCGAGGTCGGCGAGGGTGCGGGCGGCGAGTTCACGTCGCCAGGCCAGTTCGGCGCGGTGCATGGCGGTGTCGATCGCGCACCGGGTGGTGTGCGGGCCGTCGGGGCGGATCTCGGTGCAGCGGAAGGCGGGGTCGGGGCCGTCGACGGCGGTGACGACGTCCATGACGGTGACGGCGTGCGGCGGCCGGTCGAGGAGGTAGCCGCCGCCGGGGCCGGGGACGGAGCGCACGATGCCGGCGCGGCCGAGGGCCTGGAGCTGCTTGGTGAGGTAGGCCGGGGGGAGGCCGTGGTGGGCGGCGAGGCGGGCCGCGGCCACGGGGGTGTCGCCGGCCCAGGCGAGGTCGAGGCAGCAGTGCAGGGCCCATTCGACGCCCTCGGCCATCTTCATGATCACCACCCTAGCGCAATCCTGGATATCCAGTGTCCAGAACTATTGCCGATATATACCGCGTCGCGATATAACCTGCGGTGTGAAAGTGATGTCGGAGCAGGCGTTCCTGGTGCTCACCGCGTTGGCGGAGGAGCCCTTGCACGGGTACGCGATCGTGCGCGCGGTCGAGGAGCTGTCGGAGGGCCGGACGCGGTTGCGGGTGGGCACCCTCTACGGGGTGCTCGACCGGCTGGTCGCCGAAGGCCTGGCCGAGCGGGACCGCGAGGAGGTCCACCAGGGCCGGCTGCGGCGCTACTACCGGTTGACCGACGCCGGGGTGCGGGCGTTGTCGGCGGAGGTGGCGCGGCTGTCGGCGAACGTGCGCGCCGCGTCGTCGGTGCTGAAGGCGAGGGAGGCGCGGTGAGCGGGGACTCGGCGGGTGCGGGCACGGCCGGTGGTGACGCGGTGGACGGTGACCTCGTGGACGGCGGGGCGGTGGACGGCGGGGCGGGGTCGAACCTGGAACGCCGCTACCGGGCGCTGCTGGGTGTCCTGCCCGCGTGGTACCGGCGGGAGCGCGAGGAGGAGATGGTCGGGATCTTCCTGGCCGGGCGCGGTGACGACCTCGACCTCGAGCACGGCTGGCCGGGGTGGGGCGAGGCGTGGGCGACGTGGGCGCTGGCCGTGCGGGTGCGGTTCGCCGCGGACCGCCGGGCCGGTGACGTCATGCGGCTGATCGCGCTGGCCGGGCTGCTCGGGCACGTCGTGGTGGTCGCGCAGGGCTGGACCGCGGCGGCCCGGTGGGGCGGCGAGGCC
>NZ_JBHTLK010000283.1:0-7998 GCF_042678885.1 Saccharothrix hoggarensis | reverse complement strand
CCCGGCGAACTCCTCACCTGCCCGCTCCGCACCGGCCAACCCGGCGCCCGCGCGACCGACCGTCGTGGACCAGCAGCCCGCGCGCCCCGGCCCGGTCGACCCGTCGCCCACCCCCGCGCCCGAAGAGGAGAAGCGAGGCGACCGCAAGGCGCTCATCGCGCTCGCGATCGTGGCCCTGATCGCCGTCGCCGGCGTCGTGTACCTCGTCAACCGGGGTGACGGCGGCTCACCGTCGGCCGGGTCGGACGCCACCACCGGCACCACCGCCGCCGCGACGACCACCGGGGCCGCCAACCCGCCGCCCGCCGGGACGAGCGCCGAAGAGCAGCCGACCACCACCACGACGACCGCCGCGCCCGAGCCGACCGACGACAGCCCGGCCCCGCCGCCTCCGCCCGCCGAGGTCGGCCCCGACCAGGCGTTGAGCGACTACTACGGCCTGCTGCCGGGCAACCTGGAAACCGCCTACGCCCGGCTGACCGACGGCTTCAAGGCCACCCGCACGCCGACCTTCGCCGACTACCAGGCGTGGTGGGGGCAGATGAGCGCGGTCAACGTGAGCAACGTCCAGGCCATCGGTCCGGACACCGTGTCGGCGACCGTGTCGTACACGTACAAGTCCGGCCGCACCCAGTCCGAGCAGCACGTCTACCGGCTGGTCAAGGTCAACGGGCAGTGGGCGATCGATTCGCAGAGCTGAGCCGTTCGATCTCCCCGTGCGGGGCGCTCGAACGGGTTTCCGCCGGTTAAGGTCACCTGATGGTGGACGGCGTCCGGCGGGCGTGGGTGGCGGTCGTGCTGGTGGCGGTCGCCGCCGTGGGCGTGCTGGCGGTGCTGGCGTTCCGCCCTCCAGCACCCGTGGCGGACGCCCCGCCGGGCGAGTTCGCGGCCGGCCGCGCCGAGCGCCACCTGGCCGAGATCGCCCAGCGGCCGCACCCCATCGGCTCGGCGGACAACCAGCGCGTCCGCGGGTACATCGCCGACACGGCCCGGTCCCTCGGGGCCGACGTGGTGGTGGAGTCCGGTGACGTGGTGCGGCCGTGGCGGGGCGTGGCCCGCGTGGCGACCGCGCACAACGTCGTCGCGCGCGTGCCCGGCACCGACCCCGGGGTGAGCGGCGGCAAGGCGTTGCTGCTGGTCGCGCACTACGACTCCGTGCCGACCGGTCCCGGTGCGGCCGACGACGGCGCGGCGGTCGCGGCGATGCTGGAGACCCTGCGCGCCCTCACCACCACTCCCGTGCGCAACGACGTGGTGTTCCTGTTCACCGACGGCGAGGAGGTCGGGACGCTCGGCGCGGAGGCGTACGTGCGGCGGCACGGCGTGTCCGGGATCGGCGCGGTGCTGAACTGGGAGGCGCGGGGGAGCGGCGGCCCGGTGTGGATGTTCCAGACCGGCCCCGACAACGCGGCGCTGGTGTCGGCGTTCGGCGAGGCGAGCAGCAGGCCCATCGCGAACTCGCTGGCGTTCGAGGTCTACCGGCGGATGCCGAACTACAGCGACTTCACCGTGTTCCTGGAAGCGGGCGCGCGCGGGCTGGACAGCGCGTTCATCGAGCACGTCCGCGACTACCACTCGACGTACGACGACCTGGCGCGGCTGGACCGGGGCAGCGTCCAGCACCACGGGGAGACGATGGTCGGCCTGGTGCGGGCGCTCGGTGACCGGGACCTGCGCGTGGCGGACGGCGACGCCGTCTACTTCGACGTCTTCTCCCGCGTGCTCGTGCGCTACCCCGTCCCCCTGGCCGAGGTGCTCGCCGCCCTGACGGTGACCGCCCTGGCGTGGCTCCTGGTCCGGAACGTCCGAAGTGGACGGTTGCGGCCGCGGGCGGTGGGCGCGGTCGCCGGGGTGGCGGTCGGCGCGGTGCTCACGGCGGGCGCGGTGTCGTTCGGGGTGTGGGCGCTGGTGGCGTGGGCACGTCCGGAGCTGGCGTTCCTGGCGTTGTCCGAGCCGTACGAGCGGGGCTGGTTCGTCGCCGGGTTCTGCGCTCTGGGGTTGGCGGTGCTGTTCACGGCCGTCCGGGTGCTGCGGCGGTGGACGTCCGCCGAAGTGGTCGCCGGGGTGCTCGTGGTCACCGCCGCCCTGCTGGTGGTCGCCACGCTGGCCGCGCCCGGCACCGGTTTCCTGTTCCAGTGGCCGTTGCTGGTCGGGCTGCCGGCGGTGTGGGCGACGAGGTTCGCCGCCCTGCCGCCGCTCGTGGCCGCCGCGATCTACCCGCCGCTGGTCGGCACGATGACGGTGGCGTTGGGACTGCCGCTGGTCGCGGTCGCCGTCGTGTTCGCCGTGCTCGCGGGCGTGCTGCTGCTGCCGGTGCTCGGCGCGCTGCCCCGTCCCGGCACGACGGCGACCGCGGTGGCGCTGGTCGCCGTGGCGTTGATCGCGGTCGGCACGGCGCGGGTCGGGTTCGGTCCGACCGAGCAGCGCCCGAACTCCCTGATCTACCTGCTGGACACCGAGACCGGCCGGGCGGACTGGCTCTCCGCCGACCCCGCGCCCGACGCGTGGACGTCACGCGTCCTCGGCGACTCCCCGGAACGGGTGACGTTGACCGACCGCCACCCGATGCTGGACGAGCCGCTGATGCGCGCCGACGCGCCGGCCCTGACCCTGCCCGCCCCCACGGCGACCGTGCTGAGCAGCACCGATGGCGACGTCCGCACCGTCACCCTCCAGATCTCACCGACCGCGAACGCGTGGCGGACGCAGGTCACCCTGTCGGACCGGGGCGTGCGCGTGTGCCGGCACAACTTCACGGAACTCCACGCCACCACGCTGGAGTTCTACGGCCCGGCCAACCGCAAGGTCACGTGCGAGCTGGACCCGGGCACACCGCTGGACGTCACCCTCACCGACCACTGGATCGGCCTGCCGGCGGAGGCGGCGTCCCTGATCGGCCCCCGCCCGCCGGACACCATGCCGGTCCAGTCCGGCAACCGCCCGTACGACGCCGCCCTGGTGCGAGCCGCGTTCCGCTTCTGACGCCCGGCCCGGGGGAAATCCTGAGCCTCGCCGCCGGACGGCTCAACCGCCGACGCGGTAGCGCAGCAGCACGACACCGTTGCCGAAGACGCGGGTCTCCACCAGGTCCAGATCCGTCTTGTCGTCCTCCGGCTGGAGCCACGGCCGCCCCCGGCCCAACAGCACCGGCTGCACGTACACGCGGTACTCGTCGACCAGGCCCAGGCGGCGGAACGTCGACGCCAGGTCCGGCCCGCCCACCACCAGGTCGCCGCTCGCCGACGCCTTCAGCGCCAGCACCTCGTCCACCACCACGTCACGCACGATCGTGGCGTTGGGCCCCACCGACTCCAGCGTGCGCGAGTACACGACCTTCGGCGTCCCGCGCCAGATCTCGGCGAACTCCGCCATCGACGCCGGGATCGAGGAGTCCTGGTCGGCGTTCGGCCAGAACTCCTCCATCAACTCGTACGTCCGCCGGCCCTCCAGGAACGCGCCCATCGCCGCCAGGTCGGCGTTCATGTGCCGGTGCAACTCGTCGTCCACCCGGTGCCAGTCGATCGAGCCGTCCAGCGTCTCGAAGAAGCCGTCCAAGGACACCGCCAGCATGAACACGATCTTCCGCATGGTCGCTCACCAGTCGTGGAGGGTGTCATCCGCCAGTCGGTCCGCTGGCGGGCACGCCGGACGGTAGGGGAACGGCCCCGCCGCGTCCACGTGCCACGCCACGCCGCTGACCAGCCGGAAGCGCCGGCGCGCCCGTAAAGTGGACCGCATGCGCACTCGGCCCACGTTGAGCTGGACGGCGACCGGTGCGCCGTTGCCGCGCACGACCAGCCTGGACGAGGTCGTGCCGGTGGTCGCCGCGGGCCGGGTCGTGGTGCTCAGCGGGGCCGGACTGTCCACCGAGTCCGGCATCCCGGACTACCGGGGCGCGGCCGGCAGCCTGCGCAAGCACACCCCGATGACCTACGACGAGTTCGTCGGCAGCGTCGACGGCAGGCGCCGCTACTGGGCGCGCAGCCACCTCGGCTGGCGGACCATCGCCCGCGCCGCCCCGAACACCGGCCACCACGCGGTCGCGGCGCTGCACGCCCGCGGCCACCTGTCCGGCGTGATCACCCAGAACGTCGACGGCCTGCACCAGGCCGCCGGCACGCCCGACGTGGTCGAGCTGCACGGCAGCCTCGACCGGGTGATCTGCCTCGATTGCGGCGCGGTCAGCGCCCGCGAGGACCTGGACCGCCGGTTCCGCGCCGCCAACCCGGCGTTCGCGGCGACCGCCACCCGGATCAACCCGGACGGCGACGTCGACCTGCCCGACCACGAGGTGCGGTCGTTCCGGCTGGTCGGGTGCGCCGACTGCGGTTCGGGCGTGCTGAAGCCGGACGTGGTGTTCTTCGGTGAGAACGTGCCCCGCCCGCGGGTCGAGCGGTGCTACCGGCTGGTGGACGAGGCCGACGCCCTGCTCGTCCTCGGCTCGTCGTTGACGGTCATGTCCGGCCTGCGGTTCGTCCGGCACGCCGCGAACGCCGGCAAGCCGGTCCTCATCGTCAACCAGGGCGAGACCAGGGGCGACGCCCACGCGACCGTCCGCGTGGACCTGCCCCTGGGCGAAGCCCTGACCACCCTCCTCGACCGCCTGGGCGAAGCTCGGGCCTGACAGGCCGCCCGGCCAAGCCGCTCGCCCCCGCCGTCCTAGGCTGCCCGCCGGTTTGACAGACGGCCAACCTGAGCCGCCCGTCCGCGCCGCCCACCGCCCGCGCCGCCCGCCGCCCGCCGCCCGCGCCGTCAGCTCCGGCGCAACCGCAGCACGTGATCCCCTCGCGTGCCGTGCTCGCCGTTCGGGCCGTGCATCTCGCGCTCGACCGTCTCGTCCACCTCCACCACCCACTTCCGCAGGTCCAGGTCCAGCGACGCCAGCACCTCCGCGTTGGTGGGGAAGTGGTGGTCGGCGTGCGGGTGGTCGTGCTGCCACGTGGCCCACCCGGCGTGGCTCACGACCAGCAGCACGCCGCCCGGCGCCACCGCCTCCGCCGCCCGCGCGAGGATCGACTCCCGCTCGCCCTCCGGCGCCACCAACGAGTGCAGGAACTGCGCCGAGACGAGGTCGAACACCCCGGTCGGGAACGTCCGGCCCAGGTCGTGCCGCTGCCAGTCGATCCGCGCCGCCACGCCCAGCTCGGTCGCCCGCGCCGCGCCCCGCGCCAACGCCGTGGTCGACACGTCGACCGCCGTGACCTGCCAGCCCTGCTCGGCCAGCCACACCGCGTCACCGCCCTCGCCGCACCCGAGGTCCAGCGCCGTGCCGGGGGTGAGGTGCCCGACCTCCCGCACCAGCAGCTCGTTGGCCTTGCCGGTCCAGACCTGGTCGCGGTCCCGGTAGAACGTCTCCCAGTGCTGCTCTGTGGTGTCCATGCCCCGATGATGCGAGGCTCGTCGGAACCCTGGCAACTAATGTTGCCAATCCGGCAACTCGGACGAACGGCAGCCGTGCCGGCCGCTCGCCAACGCCGCGCGTAACCAGGCCCATCGCTCGATCGGGTAACTGCCCATCGCTCGAACGGGGCGGCGAGTATCGGGTTCTACCCTGCCGTTCCGATATCGCGATCACACCGACCGCTTCCGCGCGCCGGACGTCACCAGGGGAAGAGTCGCGTGACTGGTTACCTCGAACTCGCCGCGTCCGCGGTGCTGTACGCGCTGGGCATCGTCGCCCAGTCCGTCGCCTCCCGGCGCGCCGACACGACCGGCGGCGGACTGGGGCTGCTCGCCCGGCTCGCCCGCGACCGGCTCTACCTGCTCGGCTTCGCGGGCCAGGTCGGCGGCTTCGCGCTGGCGTTCCTCGCCCGCGCCGAGCTCCCGCTCTACCTCGTGCAGGCCGGGTCGTCGTGCGCGGTCGGGCTCGCCACCCTCTTCGGCATCGCGGTGCTCGGCTGGCGCGTCCGCACGGTCGAGGTCGTGGTGCTCGTGGTGATGGCGGCCGGGCTGGTGCTGCTCGTCGCCGCGGCCACCCCGTCGACCGCGCACGACGTGCCGCAGGGCCTCGGCCTGGTCCTCTTCGGACTCCCGCTCGTGGCCCTCGTGCTCGTCCAGCGCCGCGTGAACGGCGTCGTGCCGCTCGCCGTGTCGGCCGGCCTGGCGTTCGCCGTGGTCGCCATGACCAGCCGCACGCTCGCCGACGAGTCGTTCCTCACGCTCCCGCTGTACCCGTTGGCGTGGCTCATGGTCGTCGCCGCGCTCGTCGGCCAGTCCTACCTCGCCCTCGCGCTGAGCCGGGGTTCGGCGACCTCCAGCGTCGCCACGATGGACGCCACCACGGTCGTGCTCACGTCGATCGTCGGCATCGCCGCCCTCGGCGACCGGATCACGCCCGGCCGCGAGTGGTGGGTCGTGCTCGGCGTGGGGCTCGTCGTGTCCGGCGTGCTGCTGCTCGGCTTCGCCGACCGGTTCGCCAAGACCCCCGCACGGGTGGCCGGATGAGCACCGCCAGCGTCTCCCTCGACCTCGACAACCTATGGGCCTACCTGAAGACCCACGGCGACCCGGAGTGGGAACGCCGCCCCAGCTTCCTGCCCACCGCCGTGCCCCGCCTGCTGGAGGCGTTCGGCGCGAACGGCCTCACGACCACCGTCTTCGTCGTCGGCGCGGACGTCGAGCGGGACGACGGAGCGGAGGCCGTCGCGGCCATCACCGCCGCCGGGCACGAGGTCGCCAACCACTCCTACGGCCACGAGCCCTGGCTGCACCGCTACTCGCGCGACCGGCTCGACGCCGAGCTCTCCCGCACCGAGGACGCGATCGTCGCCGCCGGCGCGCCCCGCCCGACGGGGTTCCGCGGCCCCGGCTACAGCGTCACCCACGACCTGCTCGACCTGCTCGCCGAACGCGGCTACCGCTACGACGCCAGCACCCTGCCCACGTGGATCGGCCCGCTCGCCCGCGCCTACCACAACCGCACCGCGCCGACTGGCGGCGACCGCGACCTGTTCGGCGGCTTCGGCCGGGTCCGCGCGCCGAACGCCGCCTACCGCTGGCGCGTCGGCACGGGCCTGGTCGAGCTGCCGGTCACCACCATGCCGCTGCTGCGCGTCCCGATCCACGGCTCCTACCTGCTCCAGCTGCACCAGGTGTCGCCCCGCCTCGCGCGCGGCTACTTCACCGCGGCGCTGCGGCTGTGCCGGCTGCGGGGCGTGCAGCCGTCCCTGTTGCTGCACCCCACGGACGTGCTCGGCGCGGCGGAGGCGCCGGGCATGGAGTTCTTCCCCGGCATGGCCGTGCCGGGCGCGCGGAAGGTCGAGTTCCTGGGCTGGGTGCTCGGCGCCCTGCGCGCCCACTTCGACGTCGTCGGCACGGGCGAGCACGTCGCCCGCCTCGAAGCGGGCCTGCGCGAGCACGACACGGCGCTGCTCGCCCGGTGCGGCGGATGACCTCGCGGGCCTGCCTCGGAGCGGCCGGCGCGGGGGCCGGGGTCCGGCCCGACGCCGGGACGTTGCTGCTGCGCGCCTTCGCGTGCGCGACGGTGTTCTCCGCCCCGCTGGAGGGCTACCTCTTCCAGGTCCACGGCCAACTGGCCAAGGTGCCGCCCGCGCTGCTCGCCGTCACGTGGGTCGTGGTCCGGGCGCGGCAGCGCCGTGCGCCCGAACCGCACCCCGTGCACGCCGTCCTCGTGGCGTTCGCGCTCGTGCTGCTGGCGTCCTCGGCGGTGCACGCCGGTGGCGGGTACACGCTGGAGTACGCGCTCCGCTGGCTGCCGTTCCTGCTGGTCACGGTGGTCCTGGTGGACGTCGCGTCGCGCGAGGTGCCGATCCGGGCGGTGCTCGGCGCGACCGTCGCGGGCGCTGTGGTCGCCGCCGTCGGCGCGCTGCACAGCCTCCTCGCGGAGGGCCAGACGCGGGCGACCGGGCCGTTGGAGGACCCGAACGACCTGGCGTACTTCCTGGTCGCCGCCCTGCCGCTGCTGGTCGCGCTGCGCCGCGCCGGACGGGTCGCCCTCGCCGTGGCCGGGACGGTGCTGGCGGCGGGCGCGGCGCTGGC
>NZ_JBHTLK010000282.1:0-8084 GCF_042678885.1 Saccharothrix hoggarensis | reverse complement strand
CCTGGCGGCCGAGCTGGGCGCGTCGGGGCCGGCCGCGTGGCAGGTGGCCGCGGGCGTCCCCGGCGCCTGGCGGTGCGCCCGGTCGTCGTTCCTCGCCCCCTTCGGCGTCGGCTACCACGTCGCCGTCTGGGAGGCTTGAGCCGTGAGCACCACTCCCGTCGCCGTCGTCGGCCCCACCGCCACCGGAAAGTCCGACCTCGCCGTGCGGCTGGCCGCCGCGCTGGGCGGCGAGGTCGTCAACGCGGACGCGATGCAGCTCTACCGGGGCATGGACATCGGCACGGCCAAGGTCACCGAGGACGAGCGGCAGGGCGTGCCGCACCACCTGCTCGACGTGCTGGAGGTGACGGACACCGCGTCCGTGGCCGCCTACCAGCGCGACGCGCGGGCCGTGGTGGAGAAGCTGCTGGCCGACGGCCGCACGCCGGTGCTGGTCGGCGGCTCGGGCCTGTACGTGCAGGCCGTGCTGGACGACCTGGTGTTCCCCGGCACGGACGAGAAGATCCGCGCGCAGCTGGAGCAGGAGCTGGCCGTGTTCGGCGCGGAGGTGCTGCACGGCAGGCTCGCCGAGCTGGACCCGGCGGCGGCACTGGCGATCCTGCCCAGCAACGGCCGGCGCGTGGTGCGGGCGCTGGAGGTCATCGAGCTGACCGGTCAGCCGTTCTCGGCGACGCTGCCCAAGCCGGGGCCGGCCCGGTACGGCACGGTGCTCGTCGGGCTGGACCGCGAGGTGTCCGAACTGGACCGGCGGGTGGACGAGCGGGTCGCGCGGATGTTCGAGGCCGGCCTGGTGGACGAGGTGCGCGCGCTGGAGGCCCGCGGGCTGCGCGACGGCCGCACGGCGTCCCGCGCGCTGGGCTACCAGCAGGTGCTGGCCGCGTTCGACGGCGAGTGCACGATCGAGGAGGCCGCGGCCACCACTGCCCAGGCTACCCGCCGGTTCGTGCGCAAGCAGCGGTCCTGGTTCCGGCGCGACCAGCGGGTGACGTGGTTCGACGCGGGCTCCCCCAGCCTGGCCGAGGACGTGCTCAAGCTGGTCGCACCGTAGCCTGGTGCCCGTGGGAGTCGAGTTTCTGAAGGGCCACGGCACCGAGAACGACTTCGTGGTGCTGCCCGATCCGGACGGCGTGCTGGACCTGACCGAGTCACGCGTGCGCGCGTTGTGCGACCGGCGGCGCGGCCTGGGCGCGGACGGCGTGCTGCGGGTCGTGCGGCCCGACTTCGGCCCGTGGTTCATGGACTACCGCAACGCGGACGGCTCGATCGCCGAGATGTGCGGCAACGGGGTGCGCGTGTTCGCCCGGTACCTGGTGGAGGCCGACCTCGTGCCCGCCGGGGAGTTCACCGTCGGCACGCGTGCCGGTGAGCGGCACGTCATCGCGCACGACGACGGCACGGTCACCGTGGACATGGGGCGCGCGCTGGTCACCGGCACCGGCACCGCCACGGTCGGCGGCACCGCGTTCGCCGGGGTCGCGGTGGACGTCGGCAACCCCCACCTGGCGTGCGTGACCGAGACCCCTGTCGCGGAACTCGACCTCAAGCTGCCGCCCGGCCACGACCCGGTGCTGTTCCCGCACGGCGTGAACGTCGAGTTCATCAACGTGCTGGACGACGGCGCCCTGCGGATGCGCGTGCACGAGCGCGGCGTGGGCGAGACCCGCTCGTGCGGCACGGGCACGGTGGCCGCGGTGGCGTCGTGGCTGTACGGGAGCGGTCGACGCACCGGCAAGGCCACTGTGGACGTCCTGGGTGGACAGGTGTCCGTGGTGATCGAGGAGGAGACCTCCACGCTCACCGGCCCGGCCGTGCTGCTGGCGCGCGGCGAACTCGACCAGGCCTGGTGGGACGCGCTCTAGAGGTCGAAGACCTCCAGCTTGCCCAACCGCGCCCCGGACACCACCTCGGGCTGCGAGGTCGGCGCGGTGCAGCAGACCAGCTTGTCGTCCACGATGGCGACGGCGAAGCAGATCTGGCTGGTCTCCACCTTCCGGGTGACCTCGCCGCCCTCCTCCACCCGGAACGCGAACGGCTGGAGCGCGGGCGCGACCCACACGCCGCCGTCGGCGTCCACCGCGATGCCGTCCGGTGCGATGAAGTGCTCGCGCAGCTCCGCGAACACGCGCCGGTCGGACAGCGTGCCGTCGTCGGCCACGTCGAACACCGTCAGCCCGAACGCCAGCGTCTCGGCGATCACCAGCCGCCCGTCCGGCAGCAGCCCGGTGCCGTTCGGGAACTTCAGGTCCTCGGCCGCCACCTCCACCGACCCGTCCGGCCTGACCAGCGCCAACGGCGTGCCGGGCGCGACCCAGCCCGGTTCCAGCATCGGCGCCTCGCCGCCCGCCGCGATGGCCGCGTGCAGGTCGAAGCCGAAGTTGCCGACGTACGCGCGGCCCTGCGCGTCGACCAGCATGTCGTTGGCGTGGAAGGTGGCGATCCCGTTCAGGTCGGCGTGCTCGACCAACGCGCCGCCGTCCTCCAGCCGCAGCACCTTGCGGTCCCGCATCGAGACCACGAGCAGCCGCCCGTCCGGCAGCCAGCCCAGCCCCGACGGCTGCCCCGGCACCTCGCAGACGACCTCCTGCTCCCCCGTGGCCAGGTCGAGCACCCGCACCTCGTGGTCGTAGAAGTCGGAGTAGTACAGCCGCCCGTCGGGCCCCTGACGAGGCCCTTCGCCGAACCGGAGGCCGTCGCGGAGCACGGTGGTGTCAGCCATGCCGGTCGACCGTAGTGATCGCCGGGACGTCCCGCATCGCCCGCAGCGGTGACAGGAGCACCCAGACGACGGACACGACCATCCCGGCCGACGCGACCCACAGCGTGTTCCGGACCCCGACCCACTCCGCCAGCGCACCGCCCAGCACCGCGCCCACCGGCATCGCGCCCCACGTCAGGAACCGGATGCCGGCGTTCATCCGGCCCAAGAGCCGGTCCGGGCACAACGCCTGCCGCAGGCTGACCTGGGCGACGTTGTAGAGCACGATGCCCGCGGACGTGACCAGCGTGCCGACCGCGAACAACGCCACCCGCCACCCCGGCCCGGCCAACGGCACCAGCACCCACGCCGGCTGCGTGACCAGCAACGACAGCCACACCAGCCGCACCTGCCCGAGCCGTGCCAGCCGACCGGCCACCAAGCCCGCCAGCACGCCCCCCGCGCTGCCCACCCCCAGCAGCACCGCGGCGGCCGTCGCCGACAACGCCAGGTCGCGCAGCAGGAACAGCACGTTGACCGCGCCCCACATGGCGTTGGTGAGGTTGAACCACGTCGTGCAGAACACCACCGGCCGCAACAAGGGGTGCCCGAACACGAACCGGAGCCCTTCGGCCATGTCCGCCCGCAGCGCGCGCTTGCGCGGCTCCACCGTCCGTTCAGCCGCACGGACACCACGCAGCAGCAGCGCCGAGGCCAGGAACGAGGCGGTGATGGCCAGGACGGCGTTCGCACTGCCCAGGAACTGCACCAGCGGCCCGCTCACCGGCCTGCCGGACAGCCGCGCCACCTGCTGCGTCGACACCAGCCGCCCGTTCGCGCCGGTCAACCCGTCCCGCTCGACCAACGTCGGCAGGTACGCCTGCGACGCGACCTCGAAGAACACCGTCAGCACACCGGCGCCCAGCGCGGCCACCACCAGGTGCCAGAACGTCAACGCGTCCAGCCACGCCGCGACCGGCACCGTGGCCAGCACCGACGCCCGCCCCACCGCGCTCCACACCAGCACGGGCCGCTTGCGCACCCGGTCCACGTAGGCGCCCACCGGCAACCCGATCACCAGGAACGCGGCCGTGCCCGCCGCGGTCAGCAGCCCCACCTGGAACGCCGACGCGTCCAGCGCCTCGATCGCCACCACCGGCAGCACGAACGTGTAGACCGCGATGCCGAACTGGTTGACCGCGTCGCTGCCCCAGAACAGCCGGAAGTCACGCGGTAACGGCATCCGGCTTCCTCAACGGCGACAGCACGACCCACAGCACGGACGCCGCCTGCAACCCCATGCCCACCGCCAGCGTGGCCGTGACCCCGATACCGCCGCCGAGCACGCCGCCGACCAGGGCGCCGAGCGGCATCGAGCCCCACACCACGAACCTGATGCTCGCGTTCATCCGGCCCAGCAGGTGGTCCGGGCAGATGGACTGCCGGTAGCTGACCTGGGCGATGTTGTAGACCGTCGCCCCGTACGCCACCGCGGCCTCGCCGATGAGCACGAACACGATCCGCCAGTCCGCCGCGCCGAGCGGGACGAGCACCCCGAGCGGCCACGTGACCAGGCCGGACAGCCAGATGACCTTGGTCTGGCCGAAGCGCGCGTTCCACCGGTTCACGGTCAACGCGCCCAGCACGCCGCCGATGCCCGCCGTGCTGAGCACCAGGCCCACCACGCCCTCGGACAGGCCCAGGTCGCGGACCAGGAACAGCACCAGCACGGCCGCCGCCATGCCGCCGAAGAAGTTCGCGGTGCCCGTGCAGCCGACGATCGCGCGCAGCGACCGGTGCCCGAACACGAACCGCAGTCCCTCGGCGATCTCGTGCGCCAAGCCGGGCTTGTCCGGCTGCCGCGGCGGCGGCTCCACCGTGCGGATGCGCAGCAGGAACAACGCCGAGGCCAGGTAGCCGACGGCGGTGGCGAACACGCCCATGGCCGCGCCGATCAGCTGCGCCACCCCGCCGGCCGCGGCCGGGCCCGACACCTCCGCCACGGCCCGGCTGGCCTCCAGCTTCGAGTTGCCGTCGACCAGGTGTTCCCGGCCGACCAGGGCGGGCAGGTACGACTGGTAGGCGATGTCGAACATGACCGTGGCCGCCCCGACCAGCAGCGCGACCACGACGAGCTGGGCCAGCGTCAGCACGCCCAGCCACCACGCCAGCGGCACCGACAGCAGCAGCACGGCCCGGGTGAAGTCGGCCACCAGCATCACCGGGCGGCGGCTCAACCGGTCCACCCACACCCCGGCGGGCAGCCCGATCAGCAGGAACGCGGCCGTGCCCGCCGCCGAGAGCACGCCCATCTCGAACGGCGTGGCGGCCAGCGCGCCTACCGCGAGCAGCGGCAACACCGTGCGGCCGATCGTCGAGCCGAACTGGCTGATGGTGTCGCCTGCCCACAGCAGGCGGAAGTCGCGATGAGACCAGAGGGACACGGGAGGAGTCTCTCGGGAGTGATTGGAAACTGTCAATCACTCCGGTGGAGCAGGTCCTATGCTGTGCCGGTGGAGAGACGTCCGGCGACCGACGCCGAGGCCGCCGCCCTGGCCTCGGCCGTGCGGCTGCGCATCATCCGGCTCACGTACGACCGCGCGATGACCAACAAGGAGATCGCGGAACGGCTCGGCAAGGATCCGGCCACCACCCTCCACCACGTGCGCAAACTCGTCGCCACGGGCTTCCTGGAGGCCCAGGAGCCGCGCGCCGGCAACCGGGGCGCGCGGGAGATCCCGTACAGGTCGACGGGCCTGTCGTGGCACCTCGGCCGGGGCCGCAGCCCGTACCCCGAGCAGACCAACGAGGCCATGCTGGAGGCGTTCCTCGGCGAGGTCGCGGACGTCGGCCCGGCCGCCGTCGACCAGATCCGGTTGGTCGTCAGGGCGGACCCGGCGGAACTAAAACGCCGCCTCCGTTCGTTGTTCGTTGAGCTGGCAGCCGAGCCGGCCCACCCCGACGGGGAACGCGTGGCGATCTACCTGGCGCTCTACCCGGGCGATTAACCACTCGAACCGACGCGGGTGCCGTGGGACGATGAAGGGCAAATGACGGAAAACACGCACAACAGCAACGACTGGCTCGACCACGAGGACGAGCTGTCCACCGGTGACCTCGCGCTCGAGGAGCGCACCGCACTGCGCCGCGTCGCCGGGTTGTCCACCGAGCTCGAAGACGTCACCGAGGTCGAGTACCGGCAGCTCCGCCTGGAGCGCGTCGTGCTGGTCGGCGTGTGGACCGAGGGCACGGCGGCCGACTCGGAGGCGTCCCTGGCGGAACTGGCCCTGCTCGCCGAGACGGCGGGCTCGGAGGTGCTGGAAGGGCTCGTGCAGCGGCGCGACCGGCCCGACCCGGCCACCTACATCGGCTCCGGCAAGGTCCACGAGCTGCGCGACATCGTGATCGCGACCGGCGCGGACACGGTGATCTGCGACGGCGAGCTGTCCCCCGGCCAGCTGCGGCAGCTGGAGGAGAAGCTCAAGGTCAAGGTCGTCGACCGCACCGCGCTGATCCTCGACATCTTCGCCCAGCACGCGTCCACGCGCGAGGGCAAGGCGCAGGTCGAGATGGCCCAGCTCCAGTACCTCCTGCCGCGACTGCGCGGTTGGGGCGAGTCGCTGTCCCGGCAGGCCGGTGGTCGCGCCGGCGGCGGCAACGGCGGCGTGGGTCTGCGCGGTCCCGGTGAGACGAAGCTGGAGACCGACCGCAGGCGCATCCGCGCGCGCATCTCCAAGCTGCGCCGCGAGATCGCCGCGATGAGCGTCATCCGGGAGACCAAGCGGCACCGCCGCGTGGCCAACTCGGTGCCGAACGTCGCCATCGCGGGGTACACGAACGCGGGCAAGTCCAGCCTGCTCAACGCGCTGACCGGCGCGGGGGTGCTGGTGCAGGACGCCCTGTTCGCGACCCTCGACCCGACCACGCGGCGCACCGAGACGCCCGAGGGCCTGCCCTACACGTTGACGGACACGGTCGGCTTCGTGCGGCACCTGCCGCACCAGCTGGTCGAGGCGTTCCGCTCGACGCTGGAGGAGGTCGCCGACGCGGACCTGCTGGTCCACGTGGTCGACGGCTCCGACGCGATGCCGGAGAAGCAGGTCGTGGCCGTGCGCGAGGTGATCAGCGAGATCTCGTCGCGGCGGGACGACCCGATGCCGACCGAGCTGCTCGTGGTGAACAAGATCGACGCGGTGGGCGAGCTGGGCATGGCCCGCCTGCGCCACCTGTTCCCCACGGCCGTGTTCGTGTCCGCGCACACCGGTGAGGGCATCTCCGACCTGCGGGAACGCATCGCGGCCATGACGCCGCGGCCGGAGGTCGTGGTCGACGCGCTCGTGCCGTACGCGCGGGGCGAGCTCGTCGCGCGGGTGCACCGCGAGGGCGAGGTGCTCAAGGAGCGCCACACCGAGGAGGGCACCGAGCTGTCCGCGCGGGTCCGGCCGGACCTGGCGGGCGTGCTGGGCGAGTTCGCCGTGAACGGAAGCCGCGCCTGAGCCGGTGCGCGCGTTCCTGGTAGCCGCAGGGCTGTTGCTGACGGCCGGTTCCGCCTACGCGGAGCCGGCCGTCGTCGACGTGTGCGCGGTGACGGACCCGAGGCTGGAGGAGCTGTCCGGTCTCGCGTCGGACGGCGCCCAGTGGTTCGCGGTGAACGACAGCGACAACGGCCGGCTGCTGATCCAGGTGCTGGACCGGAATTGCGCGATCACCCGCACCATCACCACGCCGAACAATCCGTTCGACGTCGAAGACCTCGCCCTTGCTCCTGACGGAACCCTCTGGGCGGCGGACACCGGGGACAACGGCAAAACGCGGGAAACCGTGGCATTGCACGCGATCTCGCCCGACGGCACGGCCCGTTTGTACCGACTCACGTATCCTGACGGAAAGCACGACGCCGAAGCATTGTTGCTCGACGGCGCGGGCATTCCCCACATCATCACGAAGGAAACGATCGGCTCGCCCCTGGTGTACCGGCCGGTGTCCGGGCTGAACGAGGGCGCGCCCACGCCGATGGAGCAGGTCGCGAGGGTGCCGATCAGCGGGTCGTCCACGACCGGCGGGCCGTTGACGAACTCCGTGGTGACGCGCCTGGTCACGGGCGCCGCGATGGCGCGCGACGGCAAGGTGGCGGCGCTGCGGACGTACACGGACGCGTACCTGTTCCCCGTGCCCGACGGCGACCTGGCGCGGGCGCTGGAGTCCGACCCGGTGCGGGTGCCGCTGGCCGGGGAGCCGCAGGGCGAGGCCATCGCGTTCGACCCGGACGGCACGCTGCTGTCGGCGTCCGAGTTCGGCAACGGGGGCACGTCGTCCGCGCTGCGGGCGGTGACGGGCGCGTCGGCGCTGGCCGTGCCGCCCGCGCCCGCGACGACGGCCGAGGCCCCGG
>NZ_JBHTLK010000281.1:0-8118 GCF_042678885.1 Saccharothrix hoggarensis | reverse complement strand
GGCCCGCTGGGCGAGCCGTTCGCCGGCGCGGTGCCGCTGGACGACGTGCGCGGCTCACGGCCGCCCGCGCCGCGAGGCCGCCACGACGACGACCCGCTCGTCGTCAACCACACGTCCGGCACGACCGGCGTGCCGAAGCTCGTCGTCCACACCACCCGCACGATCGTCCACCGGCTGGCCCGGTTCGAAGCCGTGCGGTGGCCCGTGATCGGCGTGCGCCGCGACGACGTCGTCGCCAATGCGAGCTCCTACGCCCACGGCCGCACGTTCTGCTGGACGGCCAGCGTGTTCTGCCTCGCCCCGCGCAAGATCGTGCTGCTCGGCGACCCGCGGTCGGCCGAGACCGTGCTGGCGCGGCACCGGCCCACGACGCTGGAGGCGCTGCCGTCGGCCTACGTGCGGTGGCAGCCGCTCGCGTCCCGCCCCGACAACCCGTTCCGCGACGTCCGGCTGTTCGTCAGCACGTACGACGCCATGCACCCGCCCGCGATCCGCGCCATGCTCCACGCGTCGCGCCGCCGCCGTCCACTGTGGATGCAGGGCTGGGGCCAGACCGAGACCGGCCCGCTCACCTTCCGGTTCCTCACCCGCCGCGCGCTCACCCGCTCGCCGGACGCCCGCGACCTCGGACGTCCCGTGCCCGGCCGCACCCGGCTGCGCGTGGTGGACCCGGTGACGTTCGCGCCCCTCCCGCGCGGGCGCGCCGGGCTGGTGCTCGCCCGGACCGCCGCGCGCTGCGCCGGGTACGTCGGCGAGCAGGACCGGTGGGAGGCCAAGAACACCGGACCGTGGTGGAACACCGGCGACCTCGGCGTCATCACCCGCGGCGGCGCGGTGCGGCTGCTGGACCGCGAGGTGGACGCCGTGCCGGGGCTGAGCTGCCTGGAGGTCGAGGACCTGGTCGAGGACCGGCTCCCCGAGGTGGTGGAGTGCGTGGTCCTCGGCACGCCGGGCCGGCCGCCGATCCCGGTGCTGGTGACGTCCGGTCCGCTCGACCCGGCGGCGTGGCGTCGCGCGGTGGCCGACCTGCCTCCGATGGCCGAGCCGCACGTGCTGGCGTGGGACGACGTGCCGCGCACCGCCACCGGCAAGGTGCGCCGCCTCGACCTGCTCACCCGCCTCGTCGGCACCGCCGAGACCCACGGCACGGGACGGTGGACGTGACCACTTACGTCTTCGACCGCGGTCACGTGGCCGAGCAGCACCGCTGCCTCGCCGCCGCCTACGACCCCGTGACGTTCGCCCGGCTCGCGCAGACCGGCGTCCGGGCCGGCTGGCGGTGCCTCGACGTCGGCGCGGGCGCCGGCAGCATCGCCCACTGGCTCGCCGGGCGCGGCGCCGTCGTGCTCGCCACCGACGTGCACACCGACCACGTGCCGCCCGCGCCCGGCCTGACCGTGCTGCGGCACGACGTGGTGCACGACCCGCTGCCCGAGGCCGCGTTCGACCTGGTCCACGTGCGGCTCGTGCTGCGGCACCTGCCCGAGCGCGACGCGGTGCTGCGCAAGCTCGTCACGGCGCTCAAGCCCGGCGGCCTGCTGCAGGTGGACGAGTTCGACAACTCCTACAGCCCCGTGCTGCGCGCGCCGGACCGGCAGGCCGCCGAGCTGTACGAGACCTTCCTCGCGGTCAAGGAGGGCGTGTTCGACGCGTTCGGCGTGGACGGCGCGTGGGGCCGCAAGGCGCCCGCGGCGATGGTCGCCGCCGGGCTCGTCGACATCGACCCCCGGGTGGTCGTGCACCCGTGGCGCGCCGGGTCGCCGGGCGTGGCGCTGCTCGCCCACACCACCCGCATGCTGCGGGACAAGCTGGTCGCCGCCGGCCTGACCGACGCGCACCTCGCCGCCGTCCGCGACCTGCTCGCCGACGAGCGGTTCCTCGCCACCTCGCCCGTCGTGTACTCGGTCCACGGCAGGCGGCCCGCATGACGTCCACCGCGACCGCCGTGCCGTGGGCCGGACCGGTCGACCTGCCGCTGGCCGGCGAGCGGGACGTGCAGGCCGCGTGCGGGCTCATGCACGTCCACGGCCGCCGGTTCGGCAGGCCCACCGCGCTCGGGCTGGACTACGCGTCGATCCTCGCGTCCGAGCTGGCCGGCATCGGCGCCCTGGCGCTGGACGTGGCACGGCTGCGCGGCGTGCCGCTGCGCGCGGTGTCCACGTCGGTCGCCCAGGCGGCGCTGCTCGCGGTGTCGCAGTACCTCGCGGCGGCGACCGCGCCCGACGTCGGCCTCACCCTCCCCGAACCGGCGGGCGGCGCGGGCGGCGGGCCGCCGTTCGTGTCCTCCGACGGGGTCGCGTTCGAGCTCGAGGCGTTGGACGCGGAGGTGTGGCGGCGGTTCTGGACGGCGCTGCACGCCGAACCGCGGGCGGTGGCCCGGGTGTGGCGGCCGTTCCAGCAGCGGTTCGCCACCGCGACGTGCCCGCTGCCGCGCGAGCTGACCGGGCTGACCGCCCGCTCGCCGATCGCGCGGCTGGAACAGGTCGCCGCCACCACCGGGATCACGCTCGTGCGGGTGGCGAACCGGGCCGTGGACGACCTGCCGCCGTACCGGGTGCGACCGCTGGGACCGGCCGCACCGGCGGTGGGAGTCGCGCCGCACCACGGCGTGCTGCCGCTGTCGGGGCTGGTGGTGGTGGAGTCGTGCCGACGGGTGCAGGGCCCGCTGGCCGGGCACCTGCTGTGGCAGCTCGGCGCGTCGGTGGTGCGGGTCGAGCCGCCGGGCGGCGACCCGCTGCGGGGCGTGCCGCCGATGGCCGGTGACGTGTCCGCCCGGTTCCACGCGCTCAACCGGGGCAAGCGGGTCGTGGAGGTCGACCTCGCCACCGTGGCCGGGCGTCGGGAGCTGCTGGAGCTGGTGTCGGGCGCGGACGTGTTCCTGCACAACTGGGCGCCGGGCAAGGACGCTGACTGGGCGTTGCGGCCGCGCGACGTGGCCCGGGCGCGGCCTGGCATCGTCTACGCGCACGCGTCCGGCTGGGGCGACGAGCTGGGCGCGCGACCGCCGCTGGGCACCGACTACGTGGTGCAGGCGCACGCGGGCGTGCCGCCGTCGCTGATGACGATCGTGGACGTGTTCGGCGGCGTCGTGTGCGCCGGGGGAGTGGTGGACGCGGTGGCGCGGCGGATCAGGTCCGGGGTGGGGCAGTCGGTGGCGTCCTCGCTGCTGTCGGCCGCGTCCCGGCTCAACGCCCGCGCGACCGGCCGGTGCGCCGCGCCGCTGAGCGTGCCGGTGTGCGCGGACCTGGCCGAGCTGGGACGGGACGAGCGGTTCTCCCGCGCGCTGACGCGGGACGGGTGCGTGGTGCCGACGGGGGTGTGGGAGTTCCGATGACGTGGACGTCGACCACCGGCGTGGTGCTGCGCGACCTGGTCCCGGCCGGGACGCGCCGCTCGTGGGTCGAGGCCGGGCACTGCCCGGACCGGGACCTGCACTCGCTGTTCCGGGACCGGGTGGCACGCCACCCGCGCCGCACCGCCGTCATCGACGACGCGGGCGCGATGGACTACGCGGCGCTGGATCGCGCCGTCCGGCGGCTGGCGACGTCGCTGCGCGACTACGGCCCCGCCGACATCATCGGCCTCGACCTGCCCAACGGGAGGGAGGCCGTGGTCGCGGAACTGGCGGTCGCGGCGATCGGCGCGGTGGCCGTGCACCTGCCCGACGGCGGCTCACCGGTCGTCAGCACGGTGCTCACGGACGTGTCGGAGGCGTTGGAGTCCGATGAGGACGTCCCGTGGTCGCCGGTCGCGGTCGACCCGGAGGCGCCCGCGCGGATTCTCGTGTCGTCCGGCTCGGAGGCGGCGCCGAAGCTCGTCGCCTACTCGCACAACGCGTTCGCCGGCGGGCGCGGCAACTACGTGCGGGCCGTGCACGGCGTCACGGCGGTGCCGCGCGACCTCGTGCTGGTGCCGCTGGCGTCGGCGTTCGGGTCGTTCGGCGCGGCGATCACGCTGTGCCGGTTCGGTGGCACGCTGATGCTCCAGCGCCGGTTCGACGCGGCGGCGGCGCTGCGCGTGGTGGCCGACCACCGGCCGACGCACGTGTTCGGCGTGCCGACCATGCTGCGCCGCATGACCGAACTCGCGTCCACAATGGACACCTCCTCGATCCGCGCCGTCGTGTCCAGCGGCGACGTGCTGACGCCGGAAACGCTGGCGGTCACGCGGGCCGCGTTCGACCGGCCCGTGATCAACATCTACGGGTCGTCCGACGGCGTCAACTGCCACACCTCCACCCCCGGGCACGGCGTCGGCCGACCCGATCCCGCGGTGACCGACATCCGGATCGGGGACGGCGAGATCTGCGCCCTCGGCCCCATGACACCGCTCTGCTACGTCGACGCGCCCGAACTGGACGCGCGCCACCGGCTGCCCGGCGGGTGGGTGCGCACCGGCGACGAGGGCTTCCTCGACCCGGACGGCACCCTGCACGTCGTGCGCCGGCTCAAGCGCGTCGTCATCCGCGGCGGCTACACGATCAGCCCCGCCGAGGTGGAACTCGCGCTCGGCGGCCACCCCGGCGTGGCCGAGGTCGCGTGCGTCCCGGTCCCCGACCCGGACCTCGGCGAGCGGCTGTGCGCGTGCGTCGCCGTGCGCCCCGGCCACCCGCCGCCCTCGCTCGGGCAGCTCGCGGAGTTCCTGCGCGACCGGGGCGTGAGCCGCCGCAAGCACCCCGAACGGCTGCTGCTCCTGCCCGAACTGCCCCTCGGCCGCACTGGGAAGGTGTGCCTCCGCACCGTCGCCCGGCTCGCCGCCGAACGCCACGGCGCCCTGCTGTGACGACCCCGCTGTGACGACCCCGCTGTGACGACCCCGGTGTGACGACCCGTGTGACGACCTGACCCGGAGGTGGTTGTGATCAAGCTCGACCCGTTCGCCGGACCGGGGTTCGCCGCGCTGGGCGCGCTGGCGAAGGCCGTGGACGACGTGGACCTGCCCGCCGGCCTGGTGGAGCTGGTCCGGTTGCGGTGCTCGCAGCTCAACGGCTGCGCGTACTGCGTCCGCCTGCACACCGACGCCGCCACCGCGCTGGGGGAGACGCGGGACGTGTCGTCGTGGCGCGCCGACCCGGCGTTCACCGACGCGGAACGCGCCGTGCTCGCGCTCGCCGAAGCGGTCACGCTGATCCACGACGGGCACGTCCCCGACACCGTCCTGGACGCCGCGATCCGCGAGGTCGGCGCGGTCCGGGCCCAGCAGGTGGTGTGGGTCACGTCCGTCGTCAACGCCTACAACCGGCTCGCGATCAGCGCCCGCCTCACCTGACCCCGGCGCGACCCGGGCGCGGGTCGCGTGAGGCAGAATCCGGCCGTGAGCACCAACTGGGCAGGCAACGTCACCTTCTCCGCCGCGCGGACCGCGCACCCGACCTCCGTCGACGAGCTGCGTGACGTCGTGCGGACCGCCGGGACGGCGCGCGTGGTCGGCGCCGGCCACTCGTTCAGCACGATCGCCGACACCGCCGGCACGCTGATCAGCCTCGACCGGATGCCCGAGGTGTTCGAGGCCGGCCCCGAGTCGGTGCGCGTGAGCGCCGGGATGCGGTTGGCGCGGCTCGCCGGGCTGCTCCACGCCGCTGGCCTGGCCCTGCCCGCCATGCCGTCGCTGCCGCACATCACGATCATCGGCGCGTGCGCCACCGCCACCCACGGCTCGGGCAACGACATCCCGTCCCTGGCGAGCCTGGTCCGGTCGATCGACCTGGTCACCGCCGACGGCCGCGTCACCACCCTGGGCCGGGGCGACGACGGGTTCGACGGCGCGGTGGTCGCGTTCGGGTCGCTGGGCGTGGCCGTCGCGGTGGAACTCGACGTCGTGCCGACGTTCGAGGTCGAGCAGCGGGTCTACCAGGACATGCCGTTCGACGCCCTCGTGGAGAACGTGGACGCCGTGTTCGCGAGCGCCTACAGCGTCAGCGCCTTCACCACCTGGCAGGGCGTCGCCCACGTGTTCGCCAAGCACCGCGCCACCGACACCCGGCACGACCTGGCGTGGACCGGCGCGACCCCCGCGACCGAGCCCCGGCACCCCGTGCCCGGCCAGCCCGCCCTGCACTGCACCGCCCAGCTCGGCGAGCCCGGCCCGTGGCACGAGCGGCTGCCGCACTTCCGCGCCGACTTCACGCCCAGCGTCGGCCGCGAGCTGCAGTCCGAGTACTTCGTGGCCCGCGAGCACGCCGCCGAGGCGCTGACCGCGCTGAACGCCCTCGCCGCCGAGACCGCCCCCGTGTTGCTGACCTCCGAGGTCCGCACCGTCGCCGCCGACGCGCAGTGGCTCAGCCCCGTGCACGGCCGGGACAGCGTCGCGTTCCACTTCACGTGGCAGCCTGACGACGCGGCCGTGCGCGCCGTGCTGCGCAAGATCGAGGCCACGCTCAGCCCGTGGCAGCCGCGCCCGCACTGGGGCAAGCTGTTCGAGCTGGCCGACCCGGGGGAGCGCTACCCGCACTGGGACCGGTTCGCCGCCCTGCGCGCCGACCTCGACCCGCACGGCGTCTTCCGCAACCCCCTGGTCGACGGCTGGTTCGCCCGGTAGGCGGTCAGGCCCGGTCCAGCGGGTCGAGGGCGGGAGGTCCACCTGCCGCTGCCGGACCAGGCCGGGGCGGCCTCGAAGGGCTCCACCGGCCACGTGCTGTCGTCCCCGACGGGGGAACCGGGGTCACAAGCGGGCGAACCGGCGCAGCGCCTCCAGGTCCGGCACGACCACGTCACGCCGCAGGTGGCTCACCACCACGCCCGCCTTGCGCAGGTCCGCGAACGCCTTCTCGGCCGTGCGCGGCTTCATCCCCGCGATCGACGCCAGCTCCACCTTCGTCAGCGGGATGCCCAGCACCCAGCCGCCGACCTCCTGCCTGCCGTGCGCGCCGACCAGCTCGGCCAGCACCCGCGCGACCCGCTCGGCGGCGGTGTGGGACAGGAAGTCGCGCCGCCGCCGGTTGGCCCACCTCAGCTGGTCGTCCAGCACGCCCAGCAGCTCGACGAACCCGTCGTTGCGGCGGTGCAGGAACCCGTGCAGCTCGGCGCTGGTGATCAGCTTCGCCGTCACGTCGCCGCAGGTCACGACCGTCGCCGAGCGCGGCCTGTGGTCCATCGACGCCATCTCGCCGACCAGGTCGCCCGCGACCCGCACGGTGAGCACCGCGCTCTCGCCGGACCCGTCGTCGACCAGCACCTTCACCACGCCGTCGAGGATCAGGAACACGTGCGTGTCCGTGGCGTCCTGGACGATGATCTCCCGGTCCGGGGCGTACCGGACGGCCGTGCCGAGGCCCAGCAGCTCCTGCCGGCTGGTCTCCCGCAGCCGCGCCAGCAACGTCCCGGCGGGCCACTCCGGCGCGCCCGCCCGTGCTCCCGACGGGCTCGACGTGGCCAGCGAGCGGCCCGCGTCGGCGAACGACGCGTAACCCCGCTCGAACGACGGGTCGGGCCCCGCGCCGGACAGCAGCGCCTCGCACGCCCGCCGCTGCTCCTCCAGCGACCGCACGGCCGGGTGGTCGTCGCGCAGCGCCGCCACCGCGCGCATCGACGCGTCCCGCACCACGTCCAGCAGCCGCTGCGCCTGCGCCCTGGTCCCGTCGAGGTGCGCCAGCTCCAGCTCGGCCGACGCCAGGTTCGCCGTGGCGATCACCGCGTGCGGGTGGTCCGCGCCCAGCCTGGTGGCGGTGCGGTCGGCGGCCGAACGCAGGCTCGGCAGCGCGAGCCGGGCCCGTTCCGCCGACCGGCGCACCCTGGCCAGCTCGAACTCGGCGGACGCGAGGTTCGCCTGCGCGACCAGCGCCCGCGGGTGGTGGACGCCCAGCGAGTTCACCGCCCGGTCGGTCGCGTCACGCAGGTCGGCCAGCGCCTCGGTGACCTCCGCGGTGTCGCCCTGGTCGCGGGCGATCCGGAACCGGGCGCACATCAGGTTCAGCCGCAGCACGGCCGTCTGCGGGTGGTTCGCGCCCAGCACGGCCGCGTTGCGCTGTAACGCCAGTTCCAGCGCGCCCGTCTCGGTCGACTTCACCGGTTCGACGGCGACGGCGACCGAGCCGACGGCGACGGGGTCGGCCACCGGCATCGGGTCGAGGAAGTCGCCCACCACCTGGCGCGGGGGAGCGCCCCGCCCGAACGCGGCGGC
>NZ_JBHTLK010000280.1:0-8175 GCF_042678885.1 Saccharothrix hoggarensis | reverse complement strand
GCGCGATCGCGCCCAGGTCGGCGGCGGCCTTGGCGTCGGCCGCCGACCCGTGCCCCAGCGAACCCAGCGCCAGACCGTGCACCTCGACGCAGTACGGGCACGCGTTGGCCCGCGACACCGCCGCCGCCACGACCTCCCGGTCGGCCCGGCTCGCGCCGCCCGGCACGAGCAGGGACTCCCGCAGGAGCACCCAGCTCGCCGCCAGCACGTCCGGCGCGGCCGAGTGCAGCGCGACCGGCGGCGCGAGCACGCCGAAGTCCCGCTCCACCTGGTCGTACACCCGCCGCACGAGGCCGGTCGCCCGACGCGGCGGCACGCACCGCACGTGGCGGACGTCCCGCAGTGTCCGGTGCAACGCCTTGCGCACCAACGCGTTCGCCACGGCGACCGCCTCAGTGCCCGGCGACCGGGGACAGCTTCAGCACGCCCCGCCGGCCGCTGGTGGACCCGTCCGGCGCGGGCGCGCCGTACGACACGTCCACACCGCGTTCCCGCGCCGCGCGCACGATCCCGGGCACGGCCCGCTCGGCGAGGGCGGCGATCGTCATGGCCGGGTTGACGGTCAGCGCGCCGGGCACCGCCGAGCCGTCCGTGACGAAGATGCCGGGGTGGCCGCGCAGCTCGTGGCCGGGGGTGAGCGCCGAGGTGGCCGGGTCGTCGCCGATCCGGCACGACGCCAGCGGGTGCACGGTGTACGCGCCGACCACGTCGTTCGTCCACGGCTCCACCGTCGCCAGTCCGTCCTTCTCCAGGATGGCCTTGCAGTCGGCGTCCGCGAGCGCCCACCCGCGCCGGGTGTTGGCGGTCGGCTTGTAGCTCAGCGGGCCGCGGCCCAGCATCTGCTGCGAGATGCGGAACGCGTTGCCGGTGGGCGGAGGCGGGCCGAAGACGCCCTCGTTGTCGTCCTCGGTCATGAGGAAGATAGTGAGCCAGGAGGCCCACTTCGACAGCATCTCCTTCTTCGCCGCGCCGAACCAGCGCGGCTCCTCGCCGCCGTGCGTCTGCGCCAGGATCGTGCCGAGGCCGGGCGGGAAGTACAGCTGCTCCAACGAGTACCGCTCGTACTCGGGCAGCGAGCCGTCCAGCTTGTCCCAGTTGGCCACGGTCGGGCCCTTGCCGATGTGGTTCGCCGCGTACACCAGACCGTCCTCACGGGACAGTCCGAGCACCTCGCGCACCCGTTCCTCGTTGATCACGGCGGTGTTCAGCCGCTCGCCGTTGCCGGAGAAGTACCGGCCGACGGCGTGCGGCAGCTCGCCGAGCGACGGCTCGGAGCGCTGGAGGATGACCGGCGTGGCGCCCGCGCCCGCCGCCACGACGACGATCTTGGCCTCGATGACGCCGCCGCCGGTGTGCACGCGGTAGTCCTCGCCGTCGACGACCTGGTAGTGCACCCGGTAGCCGCCGTCGTCGGTGCGCTCCAACCGCTGCACCTCGTGCAGGGGCCGGATCTCCGCGCCGTGCGCGAGGGCCGCGGGCAGGTAGTTGGTGAGCAGCGAGCGCTTCGCGTCGAACCGGCAGCCCGCCATCATGAAGTTGCAGTTCACGCACCGGTCGTTGTCCACGGCGACCGGCGCCGGGTTGGCGGTGCGGCCGGAGTGGTTGCAGGCCGCCGCCCACAGCCCGCCCGCGTACGACACGTCGTCCCAGGTCTGCGTGGCGACGGGCAGCGCCTCCGTGACGCGGTCGTACCAGGGGTCCAGCGTGTCGCGGGTGATCTCCCCCGGCCACATCCGGCGGCCGATCGAGCCGTGCCGCTCGAACACGAACCGCGGCGCGCGCGGCATCGCGGCGAAGTAGACGACGCTGCCGCCGCCCACGCAGTTGCCGCCGAGCACGCTCATCCCGTCGCCCACGACGAAGTCGAACGCCCGCGTGTAGGACGACCCGAGCAGGTAGTCGTGCTCGAACTCCTCGGACTGGAGCCACGGCCCGCGCTCCAGCACGGTCACCTTCGCGCCGCCCGCCGCCAGGTGGTACGCGGGGATGGCGCCGCCGAAGCCGCTGCCGATGACGACGACGTCGGTCTGCTCGCTGCTGCTGGTCATGCCGGGCTCCCGGAGGGCGTCGTGTCGGGGTGCGGGTCGGCGAGGACCCGCCGGTAGGAGAACCGCGGGAAGCGCCACAGGCCGTCCGGGTCGGGCGCGGTGTAGCCCATCGCGAGCAGGCCGGGGTGGCCGGCCGCGATGGCCTCCGCGGTGTGCAGGTGCGCCGCGCTGTCGTAGGCCATGTTGCTGAACAGCGCCAGGGCGACCCAGCCGTCCTTCTCCGGGTGGCCCGGCGCGGTGAGCCGCGCGACCAGCGCGGTGCGGTGCGCGAACGGCAGCGCCACGAACGCGGGCACGTCGTCGTCCAGCACGAGCCCGTGCTCCTCGGCGTACCCGGCGGCGTGCGCGTTCAACGCCTGCGCCAGGTACGGCAGGCCCGCCGTCACGCCGGTGGCGGGTGTGTTCAGCAGGTCCAGCGCGCCGGCCTCGACGGCGCCGGGCCCGTCCGCCGCGCCCGCGATCGCGCGGTCGTCGGGCGAGCGCTTCGCGCCCGGCAGGATCGTGTCGGCGAACGCCTCCAGGGTCAGCACCCCGGCGCTTTCCGCGTCGGTCGTTGTCGGTGACACCGGACTACCTCCTCGTGGGCCGTCGGTCGGCCGGGCCGTCCGACGCGGTGTGCACGGTCATGGGCAGGCCGCCCCGGACCCGCAGCGACAACATCGCCTCGGGCGTCACCGGACTGCCGGGCAGCTTCGCCAGCCGCACCTCCCGGGACAGGACGACCAGGACGAACACGGCCTCCATCAGCCCCAGGGCGTTGCCGACGCAGAACCGGGGCCCCGCGCCGAACGGGATGTAGGCGTACCGGGGCCTGCCCTCGGCCCGCTCCGGGAGGAAGCGGTCCGGGTCGAAGCGCTCCGGGTCGGACCAGAACTCCGGGTGCCGGTGCATCGTGTAGGGCACGACGACGACGTCCGCGCCGGCGGGCACGTGGTAGCCGCCGATCTCATCGTCCGCCAGCGCCACCCGGGGCAGCAGCCACACCGGCGGGTAGAGCCGCATGACCTCCTCCACGACCCGCACCGCGTACGGCAGCCGGTGCAGGTCGTCGGCCTCGGGCAGCCGGTCGCCGAGCACGTCGACCGCCTCGGCGCGCAGCCGCTCCGCCACGTCCGGGTGCTCGTCGAGGAGGTGGAACGCCCAGCCGAGCGTGCTCGCCGTCGTCTCGTGCCCGGCCAGCAGCAACGTGATGAGCTGCTCGCGCACCTCCTCCGGCGACGCGAACCGGGCGACCAGGCGGGACAGCAGGTCGTCGCCGTCCGGGCCGGCGGCGCGGCCCGCCACCAACTCGTCGGCGATCCGGCGCAGGTCCGCCCGCGACCGCCGGAACCTCACCTGCCCCGGCGTGGGCAGCCAGCGCGGCACCAGGCCGAGCGTGACGGCCTCGAACATCGCCTGGTCCTGCACGGCCTCGAACGAGTGGCCGAGCGAGGAGTGCGGGCCGAGGTCCGCGTCCAGCAGGGTCCGGCCGAGGACGCCGAGCGTCAGCGACGTCATCTCGTGCAGGACGTCCACCGGCGGCCCGCCGACGTGCTCGCGCAGTCGGCGGGCCAGCAGGTCGACCTCGGCGGCCACCAGCCCGGCCCGCGCGGCGATCCGCTTGGGCTGGAACGCGGGCTGGATGGCCTTGCGCTGGGCCCGCCACGCCTCGCCGTCGCTGACCAGCACGCCGTCGCCGAGGGCGCGCCTGGCCTGCCGCAGGCCGATGCCCTTGTGGTAGTTGGTGGCGTTGTCGGCCAGCACGTGCTTCGCGTGCTCGGGCCCGTTGACCAGGTAGAGGGCCTTGGGCCCGATCGCGATCCGGACCACGTCGCCGTACCGGGCCCCGTCCGACATCAGCCGCAGCCGGTCGGTGAACAGCAGCCGCAGCAGGCCGGGGGTGGCCCGCCGGGGCGGTCCGGGCGGCACCCGCCGGCCCTCCCGGACCTCGGTCGGCGCCGTGGTCATGCCGCCACGGCCTTGGACTCCTCACGGGGCGGCTCGACGGCCACCGGCGCCGCCACGACCGTCTCCGGCTGCGTCGCGTTGACGACGGCCTCCAGCTCGGAGGTCTCCCGCTGCAAGCGCGCCTTCTCCACGAAGTGCACGCCCCACAGGAACGCACCGCGGATCAGGCACACCGCCGCCGTGGCCAGGAACAGGCCGTAGGCGACGTGCACGACCATGAAGAACCCGTACGCCAGGGCCACACCCGCGCCGAACGCCACCTGGGAGGCGGGCTTCGACGGCGTGGTGCCGGGGTCGGTCACCATGTAGTTCGTGTAGAGCACGAACGCGACGCCGGTCATCATGCTCAGCGCGCCGAGGATGGCCGTGTCGAACAGCAGGCCGCGCACGACGGCCTGGAGCACGAACGTCACCAGCCACGCGCCGATCAGCCACATCCGCTGCGTCAGCTTGGCGTTGAGCAGCGTGCCGGACGCCAGGATGATCGCCACGATCACCCAGCCCACCCACGTGTCCACGTTCTCGGTGAAGTGGTACGGCGGCGCGATGCTGGCCCACGGGAACACCAGCAGGATGATCGTGATGCCGAAGTTCGACGGGTTCATGTAGTGGCGCAGCCGGCCGCGCACGGGCGCTTGGAGCACCCACTTCGCGCCCACGGCCACCACGACGCCGAACATCATCACGAGGACCTGGTCGTTGACGTAGGTCAGCATGTTGAGCGCCAGGCCGGTGATGTGCGCCGGGAACAGGAACTCCACCAGCCCCCGAAGACCCCGGCCGCGGAAGCGGGGCGCGCGGCCCTGCGACCGCGCGCCGATCAGCTCGAGGCCGATCTCGGTGGCGTACGCGGTCGCCAGCGCGATGAACGGGTACGTCCACGGCTGCTCGAACCCGAGGACCGTGTAGCCGATGATGTTGAAGATGGTGATCGAGATGGCGAACCGGCGGAGGGCGATGACGACCTTCGGCTGGTGCCTCGGCGGGCTTGCTGCTTGCTGCTGCTCCATGTCGTTCACCTCTCCACGGCCTTGGCGCCGAGTTCGATCGTGTGCCGGCCCGACGCCAGCGACAGTTCCTGCGTCCGCAGCTCGCCGCCGCGGTCGCGCCACTGGACGAGCACCGGCACCTGACCGGTGACGCCACCGAGTCCGATGTGGACCTCGTGGCTGCGGCGACCGGAGTGGCCGCTGCCGCCGTCGACGCGGCCGACGTGCGTGACACCCGCCGCGGTCGCCGTCACCTGGGCGCCGATGACGGCCGAGCCCTTCTCGTCCACCAGCGACAGCTGGAGGTACGACCCGGTGGTGGGGCTGGTGTTGCGGTAGAAGACCGGCGCGTCCCACTGCCGGGCGACGGCGAAGTCGAGCCTGCCGTCGGCGTCGGCGTCACCGGTGGCGATGCCGCGCGTCGGGACCGGCACGGCGAGGCCGAGCCGCGGCGCGAGGTCGGTGTAGGCGCCGTCCGGGCCCTTGGCGAAGAAGTGGAGCGTCTGGTCGCCCGCGAGGTCGTCGCCGGGACGCAGGTTCGGCCACCACGCCGGGTTGTCCAGCAGGGCGTCGTGCGCCGCGGCCAGCTCCTGGAGCTGGGGCCACCGGTTGACCTGGCCGCGCACGAACCCGGTCGCCTGGGTGATCACCGGGTCGCCGCTGTTGTCGAAGTCGGCGATCTTGACGTCCCAGCCCCACCCGGACCACGCGGTGCGGGCCTGCGCGCTGCGGTCGGTCCACGGCGCCTCGCCGCCGCCCAGCCGGGCCCGCAGGTCCGCCCGGTCCGCCGCGGTGTTGACGAAGTGGAAGTTGCTCTCCTCGATGCCCCACGACGTGGTGATGTTGCTGACGAACAGGTCGTAGAGGCCGTCGTGGTCGAAGTCGGCGAAGTCGACGCCCATGCCCTTGAAGCTGTCGTTGCCCAGCACCTTGGACTTCGGGTCGTTCGGCCCGCGGACGCCCTTCACCTCGGTGAACCGCACGTCGCCCGGCGTGGACCGGTTGTGCAGCAGGCGGTCGTGGCCGAAGTCGTTGCCGATGTACAGCTCGGGCAGGCCGTCGTGGTCCACGTCGGTCGCGCTGACCGCGAGCGACCAGCCGTGCCGCGCCTCCTCGGGGATGGCCTCCTCGTCCAGCGCGAACGTCACGCCCGGCTCGGCGCCGGAGGTGCCGTCGACGAACCGGAAGACGTACTTGCCGCCGCCGTTGTCGGCGTGGGACATCGAGCGGTTCATCTCGACGCCGCCCGCGACCCGCTCGTCCAGCACGGGGCTGCCGTCGGGGAAGTAGTTGCCGATGAACACGTCCTGGTGGCCGTCGCCGTCGAAGTCGCCGACGGTCGCCGCGTTGGTGTTCCACACCGGGCCGCTGTAGACGCCGTTCGCCGAGTGGTCGCCGGGGATCAGCTCGACCGGGCGGTACGAGGCCGCGCTGAGCGGGCCGGCGCCGTCCTTGGCCAGGAACACGACGGGCGTGCGGCCCCAGTAGTGGACCAGCAGGTCGATCCGGCCGTCCTCGTTCAGGTCGGCGGGCACGCAGCCCATCGGGGCGATGTAGGCGCCCATCGGCAGCGGCGACTCGGACAGCGCGAACGGCGCGTACCGGTCACCGCCCTCGCCGGGCGTCGGCGTGACCACGGTCTGGTCGCTGCGCGGGTCCACGAGGCACAGGTCGTTGGAGCGGCCGTCGCCGTCGAGGTCGTTCATGGCGATGGCCGCGCCGACCGAGGAGATCCAGGCGCTGATGTGCTCGTAGTCCTGGTTCACCGTGCGGATCGACTGGTGCCTGGCGGCTTCGGGCAGGGCGATGGTCATCGGCGTGAACGAGTAGCGGGACGCCAGGGACTCCTCCTCCGCGGAGGAGATCCCGGGCAGTCGCGCGACCAGGTACATGCTGATCACCAGCGCGACGGCCACGAAGCCCGCCAGGTGCCTGCGCAGCCGGCTCGTCGTCGCGGTCATGGGGCCACACCTCCGGATGTGAGGACTTCGTCGGCGATGCGCTGCCGCCAGGACTCGAACGCGGGCACCACGCCGTCCACGGGGACGGCGGGGCGCACCTCCTGCGTGATGGCGGCGGCCCGTTCGGCGGGCAGCCCGCAGATCGCCCTGGTGGCGCGGTCGGTTTCGGGGATGAGCAGGCCGGCGCGGACGCGGGCCTCGGCCGCGAACGCGCTGCCCTGGGCGAGCGGTCCGCGGTGCGGCCCGGCGAGCCGGACCAGTTCGGCCAGTTCGTCGTCGGTCGCGCCGCACGCGTAGGTGGACGCGAGGCCCACCCCGGCGTACAGGTCGGACCTGCGGTGCTCGGGGAAGCCCGCGATGGTGGACGCGACCAGGTCGACGTCCGTGCCGCAGACGAACCACAGCGCGCGACCGATTCCCTGGTCGATGCCGCGCTGGGCGTACTCGGAGTACCGGCCGCCGGGCCACGGGAAGGCCGGCTCCCGGTACTGCCGCCGCACGTACTTCTCGGTGCGGAAGTAGGCCTGGTGGAATCCGTAGCCGTCGAGCACCAGCCACCGCAGCAGCGGGTCCAGCCCGTCGGGCGACGGCCAGCGGAACCGGGGCAGCCGCGCCATGGCCCACCCGATGCCCACGTAGACGATGTACGTGTGCTTCTCGGCGGGCCCGGCGAGGAAGTCGGCGACGTGCCGCCGGCCGCCGCCGGGCAGGCCGTCCAGCATCGCGTACCCCATCCCGGCGCCTTCGTAGGCGAAACCGCGGAAGCGCGCGGGGATCGTTTCGAGCCATTCCTCGGCCTGCGCCGGTGAACGTGCCTCGACGGCGTTCGCGTAACCGGTGAGGAACTTCTCACCGACGGTCTCCAGCAATTCCTGGGAGGCGGCGTCCTTGCGCGGAAAACCGCGCTTCACCAGGGATGTCTCGGAGACGCTTGGTGTCAGGATTCGGCGCCTGAGCGAGCGCCATCCATTACTCAAGGCACTTCCCCCATTTCCTTCGGGACGAGGTGGCAACGCTGTGGGACAAAGCTCCTCCAGCGACGTGGGTGGCGACTACTCCGCCCTTGCTGGTTCCGGCGCGGCGCGGGAACACCGCACGCCGCGAACCCCTCTGGGACGTGGCGGCGGCGTTCCGGGATCAGGCCGCGGCGACCACCGACGCCGTGGCGGCGCCCGTGCGGGCGGCCGGGGCGGAGCGGGTGGGCGCGAGGGTGACCGAGATCGGCGGGTC
>NZ_JBHTLK010000279.1:0-8216 GCF_042678885.1 Saccharothrix hoggarensis | reverse complement strand
GGCCGCCGCGGGCCGGGGCGCCCGCCGGCTGCTGCTCACCCACATCGGCCACACCCTCACCACCGCCGAGGCCACCACCCGCGCCGGGGCGCCCGTCGCGCGGCCGGGCGACACCGTCGTCATCACCTGACCCCGCCGACGCCACCCCGCGGGCCGGGACCACCGGGACACCGGCCACCCGAACGGTCCACAGGAGCGCGTCATGATCTGCGAACGCCACCCGGCGGGGTGAAAATCGACCGGTGATGAAGCTGACCGCGACCGTCCTCGACGCGCCGGACGCCCAGGCCCTCGCCCGCTTCTACCGCGACCTGCTCGGCTGGCGGCTCGGCGACGACGAGCCCGGCTGGGCCACGCTCGTGCCGCCCGACGGCGGCGCGGGCCTGTCGTTCCAGACCGAGGACCGCTACCGCAGGCCCACCTGGCCCGCCCACGACGGCGACCAGCAGATGATGTGCCACCTGGACGTCGAGGTGGACGACCTGGCGACCGCGGGCGCACACGCGGAGTCGGTCGGGGCGACGCTCGCCGAGTTCCAGCCGCAGGACGACGTCCGCGTCTACCTGGACCCGGTGGGCCACCCGTTCTGCCTGTTCGTCCGGACGTGACGCGCCCGGTCAGGGCGGCCCGATGGCGCGGGTGATGGAGTCGAGCACGCCGGGGAACCGGAGTTCCATCTCGTCGCGCCGCAGTTCGTGCGTGCGGTAGCTGCCCTTCGGCGTCACGCGCAGCACGCCCGCCTCGCGCAGGACCTTCAGGTGGTGCGACAACGTGGACATGCTGACGGGCACGTCGAACTGCCCGCAGTGGATGCCACCCGATCGTGCGAGTTCGGCGACGATCCGCAGTCTGACGGGGTCCGCGAGCGCGCTCAGGACCGCGGAGAGTTCCAGCTCTCCCACGTCCGGGTGTTGTAGGGCGCGCACGGTTTCGCATAGTAGCGGCCCCGGTCAAGACGTCCTTTAGTCCACACTGAAGTTATTTAACCTGCAGAAAATGTTAGGGTGACGACGTGACCCTGCCCGAGCCGGTGCGTGCGGAGCTGGGCCGCGTCACGCACACCGCCCTGGTCGACTTCGCCGCCCTGGACCAGGTGCGCCGCCGGTTCGACGACGAGCAGGCCGCCGCCCTCTCCACCTACCTGCGGGCGGCCCAGTCGCCCAACACGCTGCGGGCCTACCGCTCCGACTGGGTGGGCTGGGCGGCGTGGTGCGAGGCGGAGGGCCGGGTGGCGCTGCCCGCGGACCCGGTGGACGTCGCCGTGTACCTGGCGGTGGCGGCGGACACGACGAAGGCCGACGGCTCCCCCGCGTTCGGCCCGTCGACCCTGGAGCGCAAGGCCGCCGCGATCGCCGCCGTGCACGCCGCGGGCGGGCTGCCCTCCCCCACCCGCTCGGACGTGGTGCGGCTGACGTTGCGCGGCATCCGCCGCACCCGGCAGGCCGAGCCGAAGCGCAAGCGCCCGGTGCTGCTCAACACGCTGGAGGCGTTGCTCGCGGAACGGCCGCCGCCCGGCTGGCCCACCGGGGTGGCGCGCCGCCGTGACGCCTTGCTGCTGCTCGTGGGGTTCGCGGGCGCGTTGCGGCGCAGCGAGCTGGCCGCGGTGGCGCTGGAGGACGTGACCGTGGACGTCGACCCGCGCACGCACGAGCCGCTGCTGCTGGTCTCGCTGGGCGTGACGAAGACCGACCAGACCGGCGCGCACCGCCAGCGGGTGGTGCTGCCCCGCGGCGCGCGGCGGCCGACGTGCCCGGTGTGCGCGTTCGCGGACTGGGTGGACGTGCTGACCGCGCCGGACCCGCGCGCGCTGCTGGAGGACGAGGGCGACACGGCGTCGACCCACCGCTGCCACGACTACCGGCCGGGCGCCCTGCGCGGCCCGCTGTTCCCGTCGGTGAGCCGGCACGGCCGGTTGGGCGGCAGGTCGATGTCGGACCGGGCGGTGTCGGACCTGGTGAAGCGCTACGCGCTGCGGGCGGGGCTGGACCCGGCGTTGTTCGGCGGGCACTCGCTGCGGGCGGGGTTCGCGACGCAGGCGGCGCTGGGCGGCGCGAGCGACCGCGAGATCATGCGGCAGGGCCGGTGGACCAACCCGCGGACGGTGCACCGCTACATCCGGACGGCGAACCCCTTGGAGGACAACGCTGTCACCCGCCTCGGACTGTGATCAAGAGCGCACGGTGGGTTGTTAACTTCTAACACGTGCGCTACTTCCGGCCGGAGCCGAACGGGCTAGCGGGTTGGCGCGTCCGCCCGCTTGCCACCGTGTGTTTCCGCCGTGTTTCCACATAGGTTGAGCTGCGGTTATAGCCGGTTTTCGGTGCCAGACCGGCGATTCGGCCCTTGCGGGCCCTGCGGGGCCGTCCGCGGCCCACCCCGTAGGAGGCCATTTACCTGCGCATTAACCGCAATACGATCAGTCCCACGCGGCCGCCCGCCCCGGCCAAGCGCACCGTGGCCCCCGGACTACCCTGCACTGTCCGGGGGCCACCCGCTGCGGATCGCGGGTCTCCCCCGCCGGCCGGCGTCAGGCGTCGGAGCCCTCGGAGGTCTCGCCACTCACGGCGGCCGTCCCGGTGGTCGTCCCCGCCGTGTCCGTGCCGCCGGTGGTGCCGCCCACGACGGCGTCGGACGACGGCGCCGCCTCGGGGTGCGGGACGACGCCGGACAGGTCGCCGCCGTTGTCGTTGACGCGCAGCACGAACGGCCGCGTCTCGGTGTACTGGACGACGGACACCGACGCCGGGTCGACCACGATCCGCTGGAACCCGTCGAGGTGCACGCCGAGCGCGTCGGCCAGCAGCGCCTTGATGACGTCACCGTGGCTGCACAGGAGCCACACGGCGCGGGGGCCGTGCTCGGCGGTGATGCGCGCGTCGTGCGCCCGGACGGCGGCCACGGCGCGGGCCTGGACGGTCGCGAGGCCCTCTCCGTCGGGGAACACCGCTGCGGACGGGTGCTGCTGCACGACCTTCCACAGCGGTTCCTCGAGGAGGTCCTTGATGGCGCGGCCGGTCCACTGGCCGTAGTCGACCTCGGCGAGGTCGGGTTCCACGACCGGGTCGAGGCCGCGTTCGGCGAGCAGCGGCGCGAGGGTCTGCCGGCAGCGTTCCAGCGGTGAGGTCACCACGGCGCTCACGGGCACGCCGGCGAGCCGGTTGACGAGCGCCTCGGCCTGGTCCTCGCCCCGGTCGGAGAGCCGCACGCCGGGTTGGCGGCCCGCGAGGACGCCCGATCCGTTGGCGGTGGACCGGGCGTGTCGCAGCAAGATCACGGTAGCCACGGGGCCAACCCTATGTCGGGTTGAGCAGTCCCATCGACAGCAGCCCCATCAGGACGATGCCGAGCAGCAGCCGGTACCACACGAACGCCGAGTAGCTGTGCTTGGAGACGTACCGCAGCAGCCACGCGATGGTGGCGTAGCCGACGGCGAACGCGACGATCGTGGCGACGATCATCTGCGGCACGGACGCGGAGTTCGGCGCGGACCGGTCGAGGACGTCGGGGATGCTGAAGATCCCGGCGCCGAACACGGCGGGCAGGGCGAGCAGGAACGAGTAGCGGGCGGCGGCCGCCCGGTCCAGGCCGAGGAACAGGCCCGCCGTGAGGGTGCCGCCGGAGCGGGACACGCCGGGGATCAGCGCGAGGGCCTGGGCGAGGCCCATGCCGACGGCGTCGGTGAGCTTCAGCCGGGACCGCAGGTGCTGGGCGAAGTGGTCGGCGACGCCGAGCAGGATGCCGAACACCACGAGCACGGTGGCGGTGATCCACAGGTTCCGGAACGACGACCGGATCTCGTCCTTGAACAGGTAGCCGAGCACGCTGATCGGGATGGACCCGATGATCACGTACCAGGCCATCCGGTAGTCCTCGGTCTGCCGCGCGGCCTTGCTGAACAGCCCGCGGAACCAGGCCGCGATGAAGTTGCCGATGTCCTTGGCGAAGTAGATCAGCACCGCGACCTCGGTGCCCAACTGGATCACGGCGGTGAACGACGCGCCCGCGTCGTTGCCGAAGAACAGTGTGGAGACGATCCTGACGTGCGCCGACGAGGAAATGGGCAGGAATTCCGTCAGTCCTTGGACCAGTCCGAGGACAAGGGCCTGCAACCAGCTCAACTACCCACTCCTGCCAGATCCAGAGCTTCGGTCGCCGTGCGCAGCGCGGCGATCCCCTGCTCGAGATCTTGCAGCATGGGCGAAAGGGTGAGAGTGGTGACCCCCGCTTCGGCGTAGGCGCGCATCCGTTCGGCGATGCGCTCCTTGGGCCCGAGCAGGGAGGTGGCGTCGAGGAACTCCACGGGCAGCGCGGCCATGGCGCCCTCGTAGTCCCGGGCGAGGTACTTGTCCTGCACCTCGGCGGCCTCGGCGGCGAAGCCCATGCGGACGGCGTTGTCGTTGTAGAAGTTCTTCTGGCGGCTGCCCATGCCGCCGACGTACAGGGCGGAGTAGGGGCGCACGACGTCGGCGCACGCGCGCCAGTCGTCGCCGACGACCAGCGGCACGGTGGCGGCGATGTCGAACCCGTCGAGCGTCCGGCCGGCCTTGGCGCGCCCGGCCTTCAGGGACGCGAGGACGTCGGCGGAGTGCTCGGGCGACAGGAACAGGGCGAGCCACCCGTCCGCGATCTCGCCGGCCAGCTCGACGTTCTTCGGGCCGACGGCGGCGAGGTAGACGGGGATGTGCTCGCGCACCGGGTGCACGGTGAGCGTGAGGGCCTTGCCGGGGCCGTCGGGCAGCGGCAGCGTGTAGTGCTCGCCCTCGTAGCGCAGCCGATCGCGGCGCAGGGCGGAGCGGACGATGTCGACGTACTCGCGGGTGCGGCCCAGCGGCTTGTCGAACCGGACGCCGTGCCAGCCCTCCGACACCTGGGGACCGGACACGCCGAGGCCGAGCCGGAACCGGCCGCCGGACAGCGAGTCGAGGGTCGCGGCGGTCATCGCGGTCATCGCCGGCGTCCGCGCGGGGATCTGCAGGATCGCGCTGCCGACGTCGACGCGTTCGGTCTGCGCGGCCACCCACGCCAGGACCGTGGGGGCGTCGGAGCCGTAGGCCTCGGCGGCCCACACCACCGAGTAGCCCAGTCGGTCGGCTTCCCTGGCCAGTTCGAGGTTCGCGGCGTCGTTGCCCGCGCCCCAGTACCCGAGGTTCAGTCCCAGTCGCACACCCCGGACCGTACCGGTCGGTAACCTGGTGTGCCAGGGCGGCCCGCGGCCGATCGGCCCCGATCGGGGCGAGATTCGCGCTTGACAGGCGCGTGCCACGACCCGCCGGTATCTCGATCACCCCTTAGGCTCCCCCGCGTGGAACAGCGATACCTCGGCCGCAGCGGACTGCGGGTCTCCCGGATGGGCCTGGGCACGATGACCTGGGGCCGGGACACCGACGCGGACGAGGCGGCCACGCAGCTGCTGGCGTTCACCGAGGCGGGCGGCACGCTGGTGGACACCGCCGACGTGTACGTCGAGGGCGAGAGCGAGCGCATCCTGGGCGGCCTGCTGGGCGAGGTGGTGCCGCGCGACGAGCTGGTCATCGCGACGAAGGCGGTGGCGCGGCGCAACGACGGCCCGTTCGGCGGCGGCGCGTCGCGGGGCGCGCTGCTGCACGCGCTGGACGGGTCGCTGCGCCGCCTGGGCGTGGAGCACATCGACCTGTGGCAGCTGCACGCGTGGGACGGCAACGTGCCGCTGGAGGAGACGCTGTCGGCGCTGGACACGGCGGTGGCGTCGGGCCGGGTCCGGTACGCGGGGGTGTCGAACTACTCGGGCTGGCAGCTGGGGACGGCGGCGGCGCTGCCGGGCCACACGCCGCTGGTGTCGACGCAGGTGGAGTACTCGCTGTTGGAGCGGGGCGTGGAGCGCGAGGTGGTGCCCGCCGCGGAGCACCACGGGATCGGGTTGCTGCCGTGGGCGCCGCTGGGCCGCGGCGTGCTGACGGGCAAGTACCGCAACGGCACCCCGTCGGACTCGCGGGGCGCGTCGGCGCACTTCGCCGGGTACGTGGAGCAGCACCGCACGGAACGGGCGGCGCGGATCGTCCAGGCGGTGGCGACGGCGGCGGACGGGCTGGGCACGAACGCGCTGTGCGTGGCGCTGGCGTGGGTGCGTGACCGGCCGGGCGTGGTCGCGCCGGTGGTGGGCGCGCGGGACACGGCGCAGCTGCTGGGGTCGTTGGCGGCGGAGGAGCTGACGCTGCCGCCGGCGATCCGGGCGGCGTTGGACGACGTGAGCGCGGTCGAGTTCGGCTACCCGGAACGGCCGATGGGCTGACCACCGCCGCGCCGGCCCCCGGTGCCGGGTGTCGGATGTCCGAAAAGGACCCATTGCGGCGGGATGGGCGGGGTTGGGCGCACCTGGGCGGAATGTTGCTTTGCGTGACTGGATCTGTGAGTTCCGTGACCCCGCGTCACCTGGCGGGCCGAGCCGGGGCTACGTTCCGGTGGTGCGTGAATCAAGCGGTGAGCCGGCCGCGGTGACGCGGCGTCGGCTGTTCGGCATCACGGCGGGCACGGCGGCGAGCCTGGTGGCCGCCGACGCGCCCGCGCCGGCCCTGGCGGGCAGCCCGACCGTTGCGGGCACCCCGGCCGTGACGAGTGCGGGTGCGTCGGCGCGGGAGGTGACGTCGCTGGACGCGGAGGGCGCGTGGCGCAGGCTCGCGGGCGGCAACCACCGGTTCGTCACCGGTCACCAGACCCACCCGCACGAGTCGCTGCGGTGGCGGGAGTCGCTGGTCGAGGGCCAGCACCCGTTCGCGGTGGTGCTGGGCTGCGCGGACTCGCGGGTGCCGCCGGAGCTCGTGTTCGACCACGGTCTGGGCGACCTGTTCACGATCCGCTCGGCGGGCGAGGTGCTGGACAACAGCGTGCTGGGCAGCGTCGAGTACGCGGTGGAGCACCTGGGCGTGCCGCTGGTGGTGGTGCTCGGGCACGCGAAGTGCGGCGCGGTGTCGGCGACGATCGACGTGGTGCGCGGCCGCGGCCAGGTGTCGGGTGACGTGAGCGTGCTGGTCCGCTCGATCGAGCCGGCCGTGCTGGCGACGCCGCCGGACGGGGACGAGGCGCGGTTCCTGGCGGCGGCGGTGGACAACCAGGCGAAGCGGGTGGCGTCGCTGATGCTGGAGCGGTCGGTGACGATCCGGACGGCGGTGGCGCACCACGGGGTGAAGGTGGTGGCGGCGAGCTACCAGCTCGACACGGGCGCCGTGACCCGCCTGACGTAGGTCGTCACCCGATCAGGTCCGCGACCTGCCGGAACCAGTGACGCACTCCCCCGAGCCGGTCCTCCAGCCAGGTGGCGACGTCGGCGGCGAGGTCCAGCGCCCGCGGGGTGCGGACGCGGCCGGAGAGGTGCTCGACCAGGGACTGGACGCGCCGCACGGCCGGCGGGTGGTTGCCCGCGAACGGCACGGCGAGGCCGAGCTCGTCGGCGAGCCGGTCGGTGACCTCGTGCAGGAACAGCACCAGCAGCACCGCGGCGACCAGGCACGGTTCGTGGACGTCGAGCCCGCGGGGGCCGAAGTCGTCGAGGGTGTGGAACAGGAGGTCGGCGGCGAGGCGGTCGGCGTCGTGCTCGCGGGGCCAGCCGACGGACAGGGCGTCCAGCGGGCCGACGGGCGTGTCGGGGTCGGTGACGCGGCGGGCGTGGACCAGGTGCCCGGCCAGGACGTGCGCGACCTCGTGGGCGAGCACGAACTGGGTGGCGCGGCGGGCCATGAGCGCGGCGAGGGCGAGCCGTTGCCCGGTCGGCTCGGGCAGGGGCCGGGCGCGGACGGCGCCGTTGCCGTACAGGTGGGCGTTGACGGCCTCGGCCAGCGCGTAGGTCGCCTGGTCCTCGGTGAGCAGCGGCGGGGTGCCGTAGGCGGGCGACGTCGCGGTCATGATCGTCAGCACGGCGTCGAGCAGGTCGAGCGCGGACGTGTCGACCAGCACGAGGACGCCGTGGCCGGGCACCGGGACGCTGAGCGCGTCCAGGGTGCCGGTGGGGAACACGCCGGCCAGGACGGGTGTGGTGAGGGGCGTGCCCGCGGCGTGGGCGAGGTGCAGCACCTCGGGTTGCAGGGCGTCGAGGGTGCGCTGCCGGTCGAGCAGGTGGGCCTGCCGGTAGGGGGCGGGCCGCAGCCGCACCTCCGCCAGGCGGGCGAGGCGGCCGGGCAGCGGCTCGGACGCCACGCGCGTCCACGTGTGGTACCGCCCGCCGCCGGTCGGGTCGCCACCGCCCG
>NZ_JBHTLK010000278.1:0-8244 GCF_042678885.1 Saccharothrix hoggarensis | reverse complement strand
TCGCCGAGCCCGACGCCTGGTTCACCTACTACTACTGGCTGCACGACGACCACGCACCCGACTTCGCCCGCGGCGTGGACATCCACCGCAAACCCGGCTACGACCCCGCCGAACTCTTCTTCGACCCCGCCGACCGGCTCGCCAAGGCCAAGGCGGGACTCAACCTGGCACGCAAGAAACTCGGCCTGCGCTACGCCATGAACGTCGTCCCGCTCGACCCGTCCTGCGTGCGCGGCACCCACGGCCGGCTGCCCGACCGCGCCCAGGACGGCCCGGTGCTGCTGTGCTCCGACCCCCACCCACCCGACACCGTCGAACGCACCGGCCGGATCGCCGCCACCGACGTCCGCGACCTCCTCCTCAACCTCCAAGGTCTCGGAAGCTGAGCGACGCGCCTCGCTCGTGGAGCCGGTAGAGATGGCCGGCTCGGCCGCGGATGAGGGACCGGAAGTCGTCTGCCCGGTCGCCGAGGCCCATGAGCGGGTTACGGGCTCGAGAGTTCGCCCCCCGACGGGCAGCGAGTCGAGCCGCTGACCACGTTGGCCGGCGGATCGGTGGGTTCGCACGCGAACGCCCCACGTTCTGGCGATTGACCAGCTCTCCGCCTCTGGATAGAAGCTCTGGTAGAGGTGCCGAGGGGCGGGGGAGTCCATGTCCGACGATGACGTGTGGTGGGTAACCGTCCCGACTGCGTTACCTCAGTGGTGGATACCGCTGACTACCGGCGTGATCGCGCTGTTGGTCAGCGCGGCTGCGGTTCTGCCACGAGTCACCTGGCCACGTCGGGTCGCATTCGCGTTCAACGTCGTAGGCACCATCGCCCACGAGTTCGGCCACGCGGCCGGCGGTGTTGTGACCGGCGGCGGCGTCCACCTCATCCAGGTGCACACTCCGCACTCGGGCATCGCGTACACCTGGCACTACTCGCGCTTCTCCGCCTTCGTCATATCGGCCGCCGGCTATGCGACCCCTCCGCTTGCCGGGCTCGGAGCTGCCTCGCTCCTGTCCAGGGGGCACGCGCCGATGCTGTTGGTGCTCACGATCGCGGCCATGATCCTGATCCTCGTCGTGACCAGAGACCTGATCACGCTGGCCGGCGTCGTGGCGGTGGGCGCGGTCGCCGCATTGGCGCTGTACTCAAAAATCGAGTGGTTGCAGCACTGGATTGCCTATACCGAGACCTGGATCCTGCTCTTCAGTGAAGTCATCGGAATCTGGGTACTGGTGATGCGACGTGTTCGAGGTCGAATTGACGACGACGACGCTGACGGCTTGGCGGACATCACCGGAATCCCCGGCGTAGTGTGGATCGCTGCTTGGGCCGTGCTCATCGGATGGGCACTGTGGACTGCGATCCCGCTGATGTGGCCCTGATTGTCTGTGCCGATCGCAGCACGCTCGGCCGATGCCGTTGATGTCCGGCAGGTGTGAATCCGCAATGTTCAGTCGAGATTCGTATCGACATGGAAACCCGGAGGTGTGCGATGAGGGCGGTGGTGCTCGGTCCTCCGGCCAGCGGGAAGAGTCGATTCGCGCTGGAGTTGGGGGCCATTACCGGCGTGCAGGTCTTTCACGTCGACCTGGTTGTCGAGGACATTGGCAGGCGTCATCCGGAAGAGATCCGTATGCGACTCGCGGAGTATGCGAGCCGAGATAGCTGGATTATTGATGGAAATTCTTTCGGCAAGGACCCCGTGGGGCGTATCAATCGATCACAGGTGGTCTTCGTTTTCCGCTGTGCGCCAATGTTGAGCTTGATGCGTCACGTGATGAGGTGGGTGCGTCTGCGTGCGGGTGCGGAGAAACGTCTCGGTGCGCGGCGGAGCGATCTCGATTTGAAGTTCTTCATTCCTTATATTTTTGTCCACCTGTCCAGGCGGCAGAAAGCTGTGATTGGGTATGCGCAATCGATCGGGAAGGAGATCGTAGTATTCAAGAAGCGGCGCGACGTCACGAACTATAAACTTCGCCTGCTGGACTCCGGTTGAACCGTGTTGGTCGTGAGTCAGCCCAGTTCGTTCACGATCTGTGTGTCGCCGGCGCCCGTGTGCAGGAACGGGTCGATCCCCGGTTCGCGCGACCACCGCACCGCCCGGCCCAGCCAATGCAGCGCGACACCGGAGATGCGGACCGTCGGCACGCCCAGGGCACTCCGCAAGGTGGCCGCGGCGAACCAGAGCGATCCGCAGGCTCGTAGCGGACCTGACCTGCACGCTGCCGACGGAGTACGGCGTCCTCGTGCCGCTGGGCGATCCGGTGACCACCGGCCCCGCTCAGCCCTTGTGTGTCCCCAGCATGATGCCAGGACGACTCGCGACCGGCCCGCAGATGCGGGGACGCCCGGCTTGTCGCGCCGTGGCGTCCCGGCATCCGACGCGGGTCGGCTCAGGCGATCTCGATCCGGAGGCCGTACAACGCCTCGATGTCGCGCGCGAGGTCTTCCCCGGCCCGCCTCGGGTACCTCGACCACCACCACGACAGGCCCGGCGCGCGGTTGACCGGGTCCTCGGTCAGCAGTGCCCGGAACCGGGTGTCGGTCTCGGACACCTCGGCCTTCACCCAGCCCAGTTCCTCCATGCCGGCCAGACACGGATCGGTGAGCACGCGTTCGACCCGGTCGCGCACGCGCAGGTCGTGTTCGTACTCGTCTATGCCGAAGGTGTAACCGTCCTCCACCAATCCGGTGAACTCGCGCCATTCGGCCACGAGCCGGCCTGGGGTGGCCCCGGCCAGCTCGCGGACGCGGTCGACGAACCGCTTCGGGTCGCTCACGGGTGCGGCGGCCGGGGCAGGTCGTCGGTGAAGTACTTCATCGGGTCAGGATAGCCGGCCGGGTCGAGGCGGAAGAACGTCTCGATCGTGCCGTCCTGGACCCGGATGACCGTTGAAAGCGAAGTCGGTCGGCACCGCGTCGGCACCGCTGTACGTCGCCTGGAAACCGGTCTACAAGTGGCTGATGCTCGACGAGGAGCACGTCAACCGCACGCCGGTGGAACGGGGTGGAGCAACCCCAGGTTCGGAGGAAGGTCGTTCCGGTCCTCCGCGACGATAAGATGCGGGGCGTCGCTCTGTTCCCCGATTCCCCATGCGAGAGACGTTGATGACTTCCGCGCGTGCGTACACCGCGACCTCCGCCAAGGGCCCGCTCGTTCCGGGTGTGGTCGAACGGCGTGCTGTGGGCCCGAAGGACGTGCTCATCGCGATCGCCTGGGCCGGCATCTGCCATTCCGACATCCACACCGTTCGGGGCGACTGGGGCCCGGTGTCCTACCCGCTCACCGTCGGGCACGAGATCGCCGGGACCGTGGTCGAGGTCGGGTCTGAGGTCACCGCGCACGCGGTCGGCGACCGGGTCGGCGTGGGCTGCATGGTGGACTCCTGCCGCGAGTGCCCGAACTGCTTGTCGGGCAACGAGCAGTACTGCCTGCGGGGCTTCACCGACACCTACAACGGTGTGGACCGGGAGGGTCGTGTCACCCAGGGCGGCTACTCGTCCCACATCGTCGTCGACGAGCACTTCGTGCTGCGCCTCCCGGACGCCATCCCGTTCGAGAAGGCCGCCCCGCTGCTGTGCGCGGGCATCACGACGTACTCGCCGCTGCGGCACTGGAACGCCGGGCCCGGCAAGAAGGTCGCCGTCGTCGGCCTGGGAGGGCTCGGCCACATGGCGGTCAAGCTGGCCCACGCGATGGGGGCCGAGGTGACCGTGCTGTCGCAGAGCTCGCGCAAGCGCGAGGACGGGCTGCGGTTCGGCGCCGACCACTACCACGCGACCAGCGACCCGGCGACCTTCGAGCGGCTGGCGAACACCTTCGACCTGATCGTCAACACGGTCAGCGCCCCGATCGACCTCGACGGCTACCTGAGGCTGCTCGCCCTCGACGGCACGATCGTGAACGTGGGCGCGCCGCCGGAGCCGGTCCCGGTGACCCTGTTCACGCTCTTCGCGAACCGCCGCTCGTTCGCCGGGTCGACGATCGGCGGTATCGCCGAGACCCAGGAGATGCTCGACTTCTGCGCCGAGCACGGCATCGCCCCCGAGGTCGAGGTCATCCGCGCCGATGAGGTCAACGATGCGTGGCAACGCGTCCTCGACTCGGACGTCCGGTACCGGTTCGTCATCGACATCGCCACCCTCGCCGACTGACGGGACCCGGTGCCGCGGGTTCGCCCCGCGCCGAGGCGCCACCAGCAACCGGATCGAGCGGACGGCGGCAGGTGGAGCGCTTCGGCAGGCGCGTCCGATGTGGATGGTCGCTCGCGGGACGAGCGGTCAGTGGTGTGCCCGGATCAGGACGCGAAGGTGAAGTGGTTGATCCGGAGGGGCGCGGTGGCGGTGATGTAGATGGTCCGCAGTCCCGTCACGCCGAAGTCCACGTTGTGGAACGCGATGTGGCTGCCGGAGCCGGAGAAGGTGACCGCGGTTCCGCCGTCGGACGACTCCGCGGTGACTCCGGAGCCGGTGTCGCACGACTCGGCTTCGACCTGCTGGTTGTGCGGCGCCGGACACGGGTCGGGCCCGCCGGTGATAACCGGCGGGCCCGAGCGTTCGGTGTCGTGTCAGCTGTGGGCGCGGTGGCCCCGCTTGGTGACGACGTGGTAGATGCCGAGCACGATGAGCGAGCCGAGGATGGCCAGCAGCCAGGTGCTCAGGTCGAAGAAGCTGCCGATGTCGGAGCCGAAGATGGCGCGGCCGATGAATCCGCCGATGATGGCGCCGACGATGCCGAGCAGCATGGTGATGACGATGCCGCCGGGGTCCTTGCCGGGCATGACGGCCTTGGCGATGGCGCCGGCGATGAGACCCAGAACGATCCAACCCAGGATGCCCACGGTGATTCCTTGTCCTCGTGCCACACCGACTTCTGCGACGCGGCGTGATCGCTACTGACACCGGGTTGCCCAATCCGGACCGATTTCACACCTACGGCGATCGGCTTGGCTGAGTGCGTGGTGGAGTTGCCCGATGGCCGCGCTCGTCGCCGTGATGGTCATGGTGTCCTTCGCGACGTTCGACCGGCAGGGCGAACGGCGGTCCGTCGGGACAGTGCCGTCGTCGGGGTGGAACCGGGAACCGGTCCGTGCCGTCGAAGCGCCGGACTTCGTCGAACGGGAACGTCGCTTCCCCAGGGGAACGGGTGTGGGTCTGATGCCGCACGTGTCGTCACCGCCGCCGTACCCGCAGGGGCCGGGGCACGGCCCGCAAGCCTGGCCCGCCCATCCGACCGGACCGGCGCACGCCGGACCGGTCCCACCCCCGCCGCCGCGGCGCAAGGGCCGGGCGGTGTGGTGGGTCCTCGCGCTCGCCGCCGTGCTGGTGGCGGGCGGTGAGCCGGGTTGGTTGGCCCTCGCCGGCGACGAGCGCTCCGCCGGCCGTGAGGAGCGCTCCGGCGGCGGTGCGGCCGAGGACGCCGGTTGCTCGGGCGACTACTGCATCGGCAAGTACCGGTACGTCAACGCGTGCGGCCTGCTCGACCCGTCGGGCACCGCTTCCCGGATCGGCCCTGCCGGCGACGAGGGCCTGCTGGTGCAGGAGTCGTTCATCGACCCCCTGCCGGCCGCCGACCCGGCATCGCCGCCCACGTGGCCCTTCTCGGCCCGGTCGCACTGCGACGTCCGACCGGTCGACTACCAGGAGGCGGTGTTCCGCAGCCTGTCGTTGGAGTTGGAGCAGTACGGTGTGGACGGTGCGGTGGAGGCGAAGCCCGCCGAGCAGGGCCGGTCGTTGCCGGGGATCGAGAACGTCGCCGTGCAGGACGGGGACGGCGGCGTGGAGGTGTTCGGCTGGGTCCGCAACACGCGCTTCCGGCTGAACCTCGTCTGGAGCAACAAGAAGCCGCCCATTCCCGAGGCCACGATCACGGCGCTGGTCGACAGCGTCGTGAAGGGGGTGGCCAACGCCCCCAGCGCGGCCGCGGACCTCGGTGAGCTGCGCGAGGGCGGTCGACGGGTGGTGACCGACGCCTGCGCCGTCTTCACCGGCGCGGACTTCCAGGACGCGGTCGACTACGCCGTGGACCCCACCAACGTCGACCGCGGCTACCACACGGCGTTGACGGGTTCGATCACCAGGACGTGCAGGCGGACCACCGCCCCGCCCGACCGCGAACGGCCCGCTCCCGAGGGCACCACCTACCTGGACGGGTCGATGTCGCCCAAGGTCACGGTCACCCAGCACGTCGACGCCGCCGCGGCGCGCGCGGCGATGGCGGAGGACCGCCGGGACATCGCGGGCGCGGTGGACGTCCCCGGCGTCGGTGACGGAGCCGTGTTCGGCGCCGGCCGCTCCTCCTTCAGCCTCGTGTTCACGAAGGGCTTCCACCAGGTCCGCATCGACTGCGGGCTCTCCAACGGCAACGCGGACTGGACGCCCGCCGACATGCGTGCCCGCCTGGAGCCGCTTGCCGCCGCCGTCGCGGCCCGCGTGCCCTGACGACCGGCCCGCGTGCCCCGTGGCGCGCCGGAGGACGGCCGTGCGATCCCGAACCCGAAGGGGTTGTCCGCACGCACGGGGACGAGGCGAGGCGGCAGCATGGTGGGATGCGACTCACCGCCCTGTTCGCCATCGTGTTCGCGGTCGTGTCCCTCGTGCCGGTGACGGTCTCGGCCCACCCGGCCCGGACGACCGACGCGACCTACCACAACGACGCCACCACCCCCGGCGCGGACCCGTTCGTGCTGTTCGACCGCCCCAGCGGCTACTACTACGCCTACTCCACGGAAGGCGCCGACCCCGGCTACCACTTCGCCGTCTACCGCTCGCCCGACCTCGCCACCTGGGAGCACCTGCCCGGCGGCGCGCTGCGGGCCGGGCAGGACGGCGACTGGGCGCACGACTGGTTCTGGGCGCCCGAGGTCTACCACAACCCGGACACCGGCCTGTACTTCCTGTTCTACGCGGCCAGGATGAACCGCGACGTGGCCGCGCACTTCAAGCACGCGGACTTCGAGGAGCCGTGCAAGGTCGGCGTCGCGGTGGCGACCTCGCCCGCCGGGCCGTTCCGCGACATCGTCGAGGCGCCGCTGGACTACTACCCGTACGACCCGGCGTACCACGACGTCAACCTGATCATGGACGCCGCGCAGAAGAAGCCGCCCGCGACGCTGGAGGTGGGCCGGACCGCGCCGCTGGGCACCTACATCCCCTACATCGACCCCAACGTCTTCTTCGACGCCGACGGCCGGATCTACCTCTACTTCTCCCGCAACGCCTACCGGAACTGGGTGTGGGACGCCGACCTCGGCAAGTACGTCGAGGAGTCGAACATCTACGCCGTCGAGCTGACCGGCGACTGGTGGCGCGACCCCACCGGCCGGACCATGCCGACGATCGCGCCCGCGTACCGCGACCGCAACCGGGCGCCGGACGACGCGCCCGGGGTCCGCAAGGACGGCTACGTCCCGATCCTGGACTACGGCTCCGACAAGCAGGCGTGGGAGAACGCGCACGTCGACGACTACGCCAAGTCCGGCGGCGAGAAGAAGGACCGCCGGTGGGCCGAGGGCTCGACCACCGTCAGGACGACCGACGAGCGGGGCGTTCCGCGCTACTTCCTGACCTACTCGGCGAACAACTACGAGAACGAGTTCTACGGCGTGGGTTACGCGACGGCCGACGGACCGCTCGGTCCCTGGCGCAAGGCGTCCGCGAACCCGGTGCTGTCCCAGGACCCCGCCCGAGGTCTGTACTCGACGGGGCACGGCAGCATCATCGGCTCACCGGATGGCACGCGGCTCTACTACGTCCACCACGGGCGTCCGTCCACCACCTCCTCACGAGCGCTCTACACCTCGCGCATGCACCTCGGGGAGGAACTGTCCATCGTCGCGTCGACGTCCGACGAGCCGCTGCCACCGGGGGTCGGGCCACTGCGCATCCGGGCCGACGACCAGGTGCTGCGCCCACGCCCGGACGGCTCCGCGACCACGACGGTCCACGTGACGAGCGCTCGGGGAGCCGAGTTCTCCTTGACGAACCCGCAGAACCGCCTGCGCGCGGAGCTCCACCCGGCGGGCGCGGGCACCGCGGTCGTGCGGGGTGATCAGGTCACCGTCACCACCACTGGCCACCGCCCGGTGCGGCTCACGATCGTCTACCAGCGCCAACTCGCGGACGGTGGCTACCGCGACGTGGCCAACACCGGACCCGGCCACAGCACGCCCGTGCAGGTCAGCGTTCCGGCGGTGGTCCGCCCCTGAGCGGTGGCGGTGGCCCGCCGCCCGAAGTCCGGACGGCGGGCCACC
>NZ_JBHTLK010000277.1:0-8279 GCF_042678885.1 Saccharothrix hoggarensis | reverse complement strand
GCTGGCGGTGCCGCTGGCGTTCGCCGGCGTCACGAACGCCGTCGGCGCCGCGCCGCCCGCCGCGCCGCCCTGCCCTCCCCCGGTCCAGCTGAACGTGCTGGTGTCGGCCGAGAAGGACGCCCTCGTGCGGCGGCTCGCGCTGGAGTTCGAGGACGACTCGCGCCGGCACAACCCGTTGGGCTGCAAGGAACTGGACACGCTCGTGTACACCGGCCCGTCGGCCGAGGCCGCGGCGGCCGCGCTGGGGCGGGGCTGGCAACCCGGTGACCTGACCGCCGTGGGCGCCGAGCCGCACGTCTGGCTGCCGGACTCCACAGCCGAGGTCCGCGCCGTCCAGGCGGCGCTGTGGCAGCGCCAGGACGTGGCGCTGCACCCCCGCGCGGGGGTCGCGGTGACGCCGGTGGTGCTGGGCGTGTCGGAGGAGCTGTCCGCGCGGCTCGCCGAGCTGGCCGGCGACTTCCACTGGCGGGACGTGCGGCGGCCGGCCGAGGTGGACACGTCGTCGGGGGCCGGGGTCGCCGCGGCGGCCGCGTTGGCGCACGCCGAGCTGGGCGGGCTGGACCTGACCGCGCCGGGCGTGCCGCGCGCGCTGCACGGGATCACCCGGCGCACGACGTCCGACGAGCCGTGCGTCGGCGACGTGGCCCTGGTCGGGTCGGAGAAGGCCGTGGTGACGACCGACGGGTGCCGCGTGCTCTACCCGCGGGACGGCGCGCTGGTGCTGGACCACCCGTTCGTGGAAGTGGAGCGGCCGAAGCGGCCGAACCCGCGGCGGGCGCGGATCGTGGACAGGTTCCTCGACCACCTGCTGTCGCCGTCGACGCAGGAGGAGTTCAAGCGGGAGGGCTTCCGCGACGTGGCGTGGAACGTCGGCGCGCGGCCGGGTGTGCGGCTCGACCGGCCGCGGACGCTGCCGGTGGAGCCGGACGCGGCGGCCGTGCGCTCGGCGTGGGAGGCGGCGGCCCGGCCGCGGGTGATCGCGGTGGCCGGTGACGGTTCGTCCGACGCGAACCTGTTCGCGACCGCCGTGCGACGGCTGGCCGGTCCCCGCGACCGGGTGATCGACCTGCCGTTGGTCCAGGGCGTGGTGGAGGCGGGCGTCGGGAGCGGGGCCAACGTGGTGGTGCTCGCGGCCGCGGCGGCGATCCCGCCGGTCGGGTTCGACGGCAGCGGTCCGGTCCGGGTGGTGGCCGTCGGCTTCGGGAACGGGGCGTGCGCGGGCTCAACGGCCCTCTCCGCCGCCGCGGCGGCCCACGGCGGCCCTTGCCGGGAGATCACCACGACGAACGGCTCAGGGGCATCTGAGGGCCAGGAACGCGCTCTGGACGACATAGCGCGCGCTGCTTGGGGAGGGCTGACGTGATCCGCGTTCTCGTGCCGCTGGTGCTGCTCCTGGCGGCCTGCACGACACCCGTGGAGGACGAGGCGAGGCTCGGGCGGGGACCGATCACGTTCGTGGACGGCCGCGACACCTCGGCGGGCGGACAGGTCGCCGAGATGGTGGAGCGCTGGAACGAGCGGGCCACCCTGCGCGAGCAGGTGACGTTCCTGCAGATGCCCGCGTCCACCGACGCTCACCGCGCCCAGCTGACCGCGCGCGCCCAGGACCTGGCGGGCGTGCGCGACAGCGCGGACTGCTTCGACGTGATGGCCGTGGACATGGTGTGGACCGCCGAGTTCGCCGCGGCCGGGCACCTGGAGCCGCTGGACTCGGCCGAGTTCGGCGTCGACCGGATGCTGCCACGGGCGGTCGAGGCGGCGAAGTCGCACGTCGACGGGCGGATGTGGGCCATACCGTGGCGCACCGACGTCGGCCTGCTCTACTACCGCGCGGACGTGCTCGCCGAGGAGGGCGTCGACCCGCCGACGACGTGGGCCGAGCTGAGGCGGCAGGCGACCGAGTTCGCGCCGGGCCGCGGCCTGCAGGGCTACGTGGGACAGCTCCGGCGGTACGAGGGCCTGGTCGTGAACGTGGCCGAATCGATCTGGGCGCACGGCGGCGACCTGGAACGCCCGGCCGCGCCCGAGACGAAGGCCGGCGTGCGGGCGCTGGCGGACGGCATCGCGGAGGGCTGGGTACCGCGCGAGGCGCTGGCGTACGAGGAGAGCCAGTCCCTGGCCGAGTTCCAGGCCGGCCGGGCGCTGTTCCTGCGGAACTGGCCGTACGCCGGGCCGGTGCTGGCCGGGCCGGGCTCGCCGGTGGCGGGCAAGTGGGCCGCGGCGCCGTTGCCGGGCCCCAGCGCGTTGGGCGGCTGGAACCTGGCCGTGTCCCGGTGCTCGGCGCACCAGCAGACGGCCCGCGACTTCATCGAGTTCGTCACCGGCGACGAGAACCAGCGGGTGATGTTCGAGCGCGCCGGGTTCCTGCCGACGTCCACCTCGCTGTACCGCGAACCGGGCCTGTCGGCGCGGCTCGGACCGCTGCGCGAGAGCCTGGCCGGCGCGCGGACCCGGCCCACGTCCGCCCACTACGACGAGCTGACCAGCGTGATGCAGGAGAACCTGCACCACGCGCTGCAGAACCCGGAGGCCGTCGACGGGTCGCTGGACCTGCTCGCGGAGGACCTGGCGAGAGCCGCCGGCGGACGTTAGCGGGAGCGGTTCAGAGCGGGGTCTTCGCCGCCGTCGCGGCACGCTTCGCGGCGCGGTTCCAGTCGATCCAGCCCCGCACCACCAGGACGGCGAAGATCGTGTAGACGAGCGCGCTGAACCACAGCCCCGCCCGGATCTGCAACGGCACGCCGATCGCGTCGACCACGAGCCAGACCAGCCAGAACTCCACCAGGCCGAAGCCCTGGAGGGTGAACGCGAGGACCGTGCCGACGAAGATCGCGGCGTCGGGCCACGGCGCGCGGGAGGCGTCCAGCGCGTCGAGCGCGAGCGCGAAGCCGACCGTGCCGAGCACGAACGCGGCGACGACCGCGACGCGTTCCTTCACCGTGCCCTTGCGGACGACGACGCCGAACACCGGGTCGCGGCGACGGGTCCACGCCCACCAGCCGTAGAGGGTGATCAGCGCGATCACCACCTGCCGCGCGGCCGTGCCGCCGAGCTGCGCCGACACGTAGACCACGAACAGCAGCGCGACCGAGACCAGCTGGACGGGCCACGTCCAGAGCGAGCGCTTGTGCGCTAAGTAGACCACCACGAGCGCGAAGACCTGGCCGATGAACTCGGCCCAGCTCACCTTCTGCCCGAACACCGTGAAGCCCTGCTGCATCAAGACGTGCACCGCGTCCTCCATCCCCGACCGGCTGGTCCGGGGCACGGGCGGCCGACGTCGCGCGCGCCGGAGCGCAGGTCTCTCTGTGGCGTCGAACATCGTCGCGCACCGCCCTGTTCCGGAGGTGACGAACGGCACAGGTGCACGCGTTCGGCCGCATCGCCGGGCAGGCGTCATCCCGACTTCAGCCGCCGTACACCGCGGCGCACTAGCTTCCGCTGAATGCGAATCTTGCTCATCGCCGCGCTGGCGCCGCTGCTGATCGCCTCGGCGCCCGGACCCGACCAGGTCGTGCCGGTCACCCAGACCCGCGCGTTCGTGGACGACGCCACCGGCACGCCGGCGAACGCCGACGCGGACGACCCGGCCATCTGGGTGCACCCGCGCTCGGCCCGGCAGAGCGTCGTGCTCGGCACGCTGAAGGAGGGCGGGCTCGCCGCGTTCGACCTCGCGGGCCGGACGCTCGGCACGTACCCGGCGCCCGCCGCGCCCACGCCGGACGCCAAGCCCGGCCGCTACAACAACGTGGACGTGCTCGGCCGGACGACGGTCGGCGGCCGGACCCGCGACCTGGCGTTCGTCAGCGACCGGGGCCGCGACCGCATCCGGGTCTACGAGCTCGACGCGCGCGGCGCGGCGGCGGGCGCGGCCGTGGTCCGGGACGTCACCGACCCCGGCGCGCGGCCCGTGTTCTCCGCCTCGGAGGAGGACGTGGACGAGCAGCGCACCGCCTACGGGCTGGCGACCGGGTTCGTCGGCCGCACGCCGGTCGTGGTGGCCAACCGCCGCAACGAGACCCGCGTGGCGCTGCTGCACGTGGCGCCCGGACCGGCCGGGTCCGTCGGCACGACCGTCGTGTCCACTGTGGACCTGCCGTCGTCGTTCCGGCTGCCCGACGGCGGCACGTGGACGCCGTGCGGCGAGCCGGGCGAGCGCCCGCAGCTGGAGGGCATGGTGGTCGACTCCGAGCACCGCGTGCTGTACGCGGCGCAGGAGGACGTCGGCATCTGGCGCATCCCGCTGCGCGCCACCGGCTTCGGCACGCCCGTGCTGGTCGACAAGGTCCGCTCGTTCGGCGTGCCCCAGGCCTACGACCCGGAGACCGAGGAGTGCTCCACCTCCGGCGCGGACCCCGGCTTCGGCGGCCGGCACCTCACCGCGGACGCCGAGGGCCTCACCATCGGCGACGACTACCTGATCGCGTCCAGCCAGGGCGACTCGCGGTTCGTCGCCTACGAGCGGACGGACGGCAACGAGTACGTCGGCGAGTTCGTGGTGGGCGCGGGCCGGGGCAACGACTCGGTCGAGCACTCGGACGGCGCGCACGTCGTCACGGCCGACCTCGGCCCGGACTACCCGGAAGGGCTGCTGGTCGTGCACGACGGCGAGCGCACGCCCGCCGCGGGCGACCTGGCGACGACCGGGTTCGCGTACGTGAGCTGGGAAGACGTGTTGGACGAGCTGGACTGAACCGACGCCTGACGCCGGGAGGCCCCGCCCGTGGGTTCGAGTCCACGGGCGGGGCCTCCCGGCGTTCGGAGCGTCGACGGTGTCGCTGGGTGTCGCGGGCCGTCGGGTGGTCGACGCTCAGGCAGGCGGCCTGGGCATGCCCGCGGGCGGGGTCGGCGGGTCCATCGTGGACGCCTGCCTGGCGCCGCGGGCGGACGCCGTCACGGGCTCCTGCGCGCGCCGCGGGGCGGGCGCGATGTTCGCGGACTCCTCCTGGAGCTTGTTCAGCCAGCCCTCCCAGCGCTGCTGCATCGGGCGGACCAGGCCGCCGCCGACGCCGATCACGATCACGCCGGCGATCGTGGCGAGGACCGCGATCAGTACCGGCATGGTCACCGCGACGGCGATGCCGAGCTGGTTCAGCGCCGCGATGACACCGAGCGCGACGATGAAGCCGTACGTGATGTTGCCGAGGACCCTGGTGTACGGGCGGTCGCCGAGGGCGCCGGTGACCAGTCCCTTCAGCGCCTTGCCGATGGCGGCCGCGACCAGCACCAGGATGATCGCCACGACGATCCGCGGCAGGTAGGCGATGACGTCGTTGAGCAGGGCGCTCACCGCGTTGCCGGTGCCGAACACGCCGAACGCGAGCTGCAGGGCGATCAGCAGCACGAAGTAGTACACGATCTTGACGATGAGGTTGGAGGCGTCGATCGGGGACCGCGCGCCGCCGAGGCCGGAGCGCTCCACGAGCCGGTCGAAGCCGACCCTCTTGAGCAGGAACCCGACCGCCTTGGACAGGGCTTTGGCGATCAGCCAACCGATCAGCAGAACCAGCAGGAAGCCGAGGAGCTTCGGCACGAACGTGGCCACCATCGCCCACGCCTGTCCGAGTCCTTCGGTGATCTGGGAGCCCACGACGACCCTCCTTCGCATTTCGCTTGTGGTCGAGATCGTTTCGCAGTGCGCATCACCCGGCAACCTGAAGTGGTGGCACGAAAGGGTGACTGCCGTGGCGATTCCGGCGTGGACAGTCCAGAGTGGAATCACCGGTGGGGACCGGGGAGAGGGAAACGCCCGGCGCGCTCGTCGCGCCGGGCGTTTTCGCGTTCCGCGGGGGTCAGGAGCGGGCGGCGAGGCCCCGTCCGGCCAGGTAGGTCCGCACGTGCTCGGCGGACGTCGCGGCGGCGGGGTCGGGCCGGGGGTCGCCGGGGCACGTCGAGCTGCTGGCCGGCAGCACGCCGTCCACCAGGTACCGGTCGACGGCCCGGTCCACGCAGGCGTTGCCGCCGCCGTAGAGGCCGTGCTTGCCCTCGTCCAGCACGGTGACCAGGTTGTGCCCGAGCCGCTTCGCCATCGCCGGGCCGCTCTCGTACTGCGTCTGCGTGTCGCCCTCGGCCTGCACCACGACCCCGACCGGGTACCCCTCGCGCTTGAGCGCCACGGCGGGCTCGGGCGGCGTGAACGTGCGGAACGCGCAGGTCGTCGGGGCCGCCCGGAGGACGCCGAAGCCGTACGGGTAGCGGTCGCGGAAGACGCGCATGTCCTCGAAGTAGGTCTCCACGTCCGTGGGCCAGTCGACCTCGCACGTCACCGTGTTGAACACGCCCGACACCAGGTCGTCCTCCACCGACCGGGCCAGGGCCGCGGCGATCTCGGACGGCTTGCCCGCGCCCAGCTCCGCCACCGAGACCGCCGTGTCGGACCACAGTGGACGGTAACGGGCCCCCACGCCCACGGCGAAGTCGAACGACGTCCTGGTCTGGCCCGCCACGGGCGCGGCCGCCAGCGCGGCGGCCACCCGCTCGACGGACGCCACCACCTCGGCCGCGGTCGTGCCGAGCCGGAACCGGTCGTGCCGCTGCGCGACCCACACCGCCCACGTCTCGACGTTGCGCCGCAGCGCCACCGCCTGCGCCCGGAACTGCTCGCGCCAGATCCACTCCGGGTGCACGGACGAGTCGAGCACGCTGCGGTCCAACCGCTGTGGGAACAGGCTGCCGTACACCGCGCCCAGGTACGTCCCGTAGGAGTAGCCGAAGTAGTTCAGCTTCTCCTCGCCGAGCACGGCCCGCACCACGTCGAGGTCGCGGGCGGTGTTGGCGGAGTTGATGTACGGCCGGATGCCGCCGGCCGCGCGCTGGCAGGCGTCCTCCACGGCCCGCGCCTCGGCGGCCCACTTCGGGAACTCGGAATCATCCGGTCGGGTGTCGACCGTGGCCACGTCGAGCGGCACGGTGTGGCACGTCAGCGCGGTCGACCCGCCCACGCCGCGCGGGTCGAACCCGATCAGGTCGTACACCTTGGCCACCTCGGTGCCGGCCAGGAACGTCGGCATGCCGAGCCCGGACCCTCCGGGCCCGCCGGGGTTGAGCACCAGGATGCCGCGCCGGCGCGTCGGGTCCGCCGCCTTCTTGCGGCTGACGACGAGCGAGATCCGGTCGGCCGCCGGCCGCGCGTAGTCCAGCGGCAGCACGAGTTCCGCGCACTCCAGCCCGTCCTCGCACGCCGTCCACGTGAGCTGCTGGCGGTGGAACTCCGCGAGCGGGTCGCTGCGGGCCGTGCCGAACGACGGCGCGGCCCCCGTCGCGAGCACGGCGGCCACCACCAGGCCGACTGACATGTACCTGCGCACGTGCACCCTCCCGACGAGCCGGTCCGGACCGCCACCGACCGTAGGACGGCCGGCGCGGAGCGTCAGGTTGTGTCACTCGTTGGTGTCCGCCGGTCGGGCCCGTGCGATCGTTGGCGGTATGACCAGCTCGGCCGCGCTGTCGCGGGCCACCTTGCGAACGCTGCGACGGGCGTCGGGCGACCTGGCCGCGGCGAGCGTCGCCGAGATGGAGGAGCGCCTGCCGTGGTTCCGGCGGATGCCGGCCGACCAGCGGGCGGGCGTGCTGCTGCTCATCCAGAACGGGGTCGCCGGGTTCGTGTCCTGGCTGACCGACCCGCAGCAGGCGATCCGGCTGACGGCCGAGGCGTTCCGGTCCGCGCCGAAGGACATCTCGCGGTGGGTGAGCCTGCGGCAGACCGTGGAGCTGGTGCGGATCGCGTTGGAGCTGTTCGAGCAGCAGCTCCCCCAGCTGGCCGAGAACGACGCCGAGCGCGCCCTGCTCAGCGAGGGCGTGCTGCGGTACGGCCGGGAGATCGCGTTCTCCGCGGCGACGTCGTACGCGGCGGCGGCCGAGGCGCGCGGCGCGTGGGACGCCCGGCTGGAGGCGCTGGTCGTCGACGGGATCGTGCGTGGCGACGCGGAGGAGTCGTTGCTGTCGCGGGCCACCGCGCTGGGCTGGGACCCGGCGGCGGAGGCGACGGTGCTGGTGGGCAACCCGCCGTCGGACGACCCGCCCGCGGTGGTGTTCGAGGTGCGCAGCCGGGCCGCGCGGATCGGCCGGCCGGTGCTGCTGAGCGTGCAGGGCTCGCGGCTGGTCGTGGTGCTGGGCGGGGAGACCGAGCGGAGCGACTCGCTGGTCCGGGTCTCGGACGCGTTCGGCCCCGGTCCGGTGGTGGCCGGCCCGACCGTGACGAGCCTGGCCGAGGCGCACCGCAGCGCCAGCGACGCGCTGTCGGGGCTGCGCGCGGTCGTCGGGTGGCCCGCCGCGCCGCG